>JANMVO010000412.1:0-7725 GCA_031392805.1 Rhodoferax sp.
GGGGGATGCCCGCGTTTGGGTTCAACATTCTTCAGACCAGCAATAGCCATCCCGCGCAATCATTGCACTGGCAGCACTGGGGCCCCAGGTACCAGCGCAGTACAGGCGCGGGCCCTGCATGTCGGAGGTCCAATGCGCCAGAATCGGCTCGACCCATCGCCAGGCTTCTTCCTGCTCATCACTGCGCACAAAGAGGTTGAGCCGGCCATCAATCACATCAAGCAGCAGGCGCTCATAAGCGCCCACGCGCCCGGAGCCAAAGCGCTTGTCAAAGTCCAGGTCAAGCTGTACCGGCGACAGCGTTTGCGATAAGGTCCGTGTGTTGTGGCGATTGTCCTGCCCCTGCGCCAGCAGGTGCAACTCCAGCCCGTCCCTGGGTTGCAGATTGATCACCAGGGAGTTGGAAGCCCCCATTTGTGAATTGAATATGGCGTGCGGTGTCGGGCGAAAGTTAACCACAATGCGCGCGTCACGTCCAGCCAGGCGCTTGCCGGTGCGCAGGTAAAAAGGCACGCCAGCCCAGCGCCAGTTGGAGATCTCGGTGCGCAGGGCGACAAAGGTTTCAGTGTTGCCGCACGGGTCAACGCCAACCTCTTCACGGTAAGCCGGTACGGCGGATCCGCCCACCGTGCCTGCGGCGTACTGGCCACGAACCATATCCTGCTTGAGGGACTCCGCGGTCCACGGCTTGAGGGACCTGAGCACCTTGAGCTTTTCATCGCGAATTGCATCGGCATGCGAATTGATCGGCGGTTCCATGCCGATCGCACACAGCAATTGCAGCGCGTGGTTTTGCACCATGTCGCGCAGGGCGCCGGTGGTCTCGTAGAACGCGCCGCGCTTTTCCACGCCCAGTTCTTCGGCGATGGTGATCTGGATGTTGGCAATATGCTCGCGCCGCCACAGAGGCTCAAACAGCGCATTGCCAAAGCGCAGCGCAAACAGGTTTTGCACTGCGGGTTTGCCAAGGTAGTGGTCGATGCGAAAGATTTGTCTTTCGCTGAAGAGGCCGCGCACGGTCTGGTTGATGGCGCAGTTGGACGCCAGGTCGTGCCCCAGCGGTTTTTCCAGCACCACGCGGGTGTTTGGCATGTTCAGATGCGCAGTGGCCAATTGCTCGCACACGGTAGTGAAGAGCGCGGGGGCGGTGGCAACATACATCACCACGGTGTCCGCGTTGCGCTCGTGCAGCATGGCCGCCAGCACGGCGTAGTCGTCTGGCCTGGACAACTCCATGCGCACGAACTGCAACAGTGCTGCAAAGCGGGCAAATTCTTCAGTGGAGGGCCGCTTGGCCAGCTCGACTTCGTTAAAGCGTGACTGAATCCGCGCGCGGTATTGATCGGCGGATAAATCTTCGCGGCCAACGCCAATGATGCGGCCACCGGCGGGCATCGTGCCATGGCGAAAGGCCTGGAACAGGGCGGGCATCAGCTTGCGCCAGGCCAGGTCGCCCGTGCCGCCAAAGAGAACGAGGTCGAAACTCATAAAAAATCCGGCTACATAAATGGAAATAATAATGTAACTTTGTCTCACCGATAATTCAACAAACGGCTTTTCCATGCCTTTTTCAATGGACCATGAGGCTAAAAACTCGGCTGCGCATGGCTGACCACATTATTGCGAGTCATCTGATGAACCAACTCGACACACCAAGACAGTTCACCACCGTGGCGGCCGACACTGGCGATTTCAAACAGCTAGCAGCCTGTCGGATTTATGGCGTCGATAGTGAGAATCGGCCCCAGCGAGGACAGTTTTTACCGGTTTTGCAGGCCCATAGCCCCGCTATGGGTCAAAAAGACGGTGAAAAATGGACCGCTGCGGTCGATTCGCAGCCGACGTTCCATAAGTCCGACAGGCTGCTAGGTGTTTACCAGCCACCCGATGCAACCACCGCCACCGAGGTCAAGAGTGCCAGCTTTCGCAACGTAGGGCAAATCACGGAACTGGCAGGCTGTGACCTGCTGGCCATCAGCCCCGAACTGCCGGCCCTGCTTGCCGCCACCGAGGCCCCGCTGGTCAAGGTGCTGGCCGCATGACGCGCACGCGCTGCGACCGCACCCCCGCTTGGGCTGCCCTGCAAGAGGTGTATCGCGCCAATGGCAAAGGCTTTGACTTGCGCCAGGCTTTTGCAAGCGATGCGGGCCGTTTTGCTGCCCTGAGCCAGCCTGCGCCCCATGTGTTTGCCGATCTGTCCAAAAATCTGCTGGACCGTGCCACAGAAGCATTGCTGCTGGATATGGCGCGGCAAGCGGGCGTGGAATCGCACCGTGACGCCATGTTCTCCGGTGCCGCGATCAACACCACTGAAGACCGTGCCGTCATGCATTGGCTGCTAAGAAAACCGGCTATGGCCCCCGTTCATACTACACAGTTAGCTACTATAACCATAGCTAATGAGCTGGGGAAGGTGCACGCCACGCTGAACGCCATGCTGGCCTGGGCGCAGGCAGTGCGCGCTGACAATGTGATCACGGATGTGGTGAACATCGGCATTGGCGGCTCGGATTTGGGTCCACAAATGGCGGTACTGGCGCTGGATGAATTTGTCACGCCCAAAAAGAGTTTTCACTTTGTATCGAATGTGGACGGGCATGAATTGGCTGCCACGCTAAAACGCCTGAAGCCGCAGAACACGCTGTTCCTGATTGCCAGCAAAACCTTCACCACTATCGAGACAATGACCAATGCGGCGTCTGCCAAGGCCTGGTTTGTGCGAGAAGGCGGCACCGACATTGCCCGCCATTTTTGCGCCCTGACGACCAACGTGGCAGCGGCCAATCAATTCGGCATCAAAACCACGTTTGGATTTTGGGACTGGGTGGGCGGGCGCTACTCCGTGTGGTCGGCGATTGGGCTGCCGTTGGCCATCGCCATTGGCGCACAGGCTTTCAGAGAATTTTTGGCCGGTGCGCATGACATGGATGAACACTTTCGCACTGCGCCGCTGGCGTGCAACCTGCCGGTGCGCCTGGGCCTGCTGGACGTGTGGTACCGCAACTTCCACGGCTTTACCAGCCGCTCAATCGCGCCGTATCACAGTGCCCTGCGCCGCCTGCCAGCCTACTTGCAGCAGCTAGAGATGGAGAGCAACGGCAAGCAGGTAGACCTGCAGGGGCAGGCTTTGCCGTTTGCCACCGCGCCGGTGCTGTGGGGCGAACCGGGCACCAACGGGCAGCACGCCTATTTCCAGATGCTGCACCAGGGCGTGGACGTGGTGCCGGTCGAATTTGTGGCGGTCAAAAAGCCTCGGCACACGTTGGCCGGTCACCACCGCCTGTTGCTGGCCAACGTGCTGGCACAGGCGCAGGCGCTGATGGCGGGCCAGGCAGTTGCGGGCGGGCACCGCAATTTTCCGGGCAATCGCCCCAGTACTTTTTTGCTGCTCGACGAGTTGACGCCCACCAGCCTGGGCGCACTGATTGCCTTGCAGGAGCACCGTGTTTTTGTGAGCGGCAGCTTGTGGGGCATCAACAGCTTTGACCAGTGGGGCGTGGAGCTGGGCAAGGTGCTGGCCAAAGATGTGGGGGCCCGCCTTGGCAGTGGCGACACGGCCGGGCTGGATGGGTCGACCGCTGGTTTGCTGGAGAAGCTGCGCGCGCGATAGGCGCTACGGTTCGCCATCGCGAGGCCGCAGGCCGCGCTCGTGTCATGGCGGGGAGCGCAAGTGGCGCGGCAATTGCCATGACGCGCAGGTTTGCAATGTCCCGCTCCCTAACGCGGCGACAGAAATTGACGCTTGAAGCTTTGAATCGTGGCCTGGTACTGCGCCTGGCCTATTTGATTGAGGTCACTGTGCGCGCCGCCTTCAATCACCAGCCACTGTTTTGGCGGGTTGGCCAGCGCAAATAATTTTTCACCCAAACCGATGCGAATGGTCGTGTCGGCACTGCCGTGGATCATCAACAGGGGCGCGTCCACATGGCCAATTTTTTCAATGGACGCAAATCGCTCGCTATTTGCAAGCGCCAGCAAGCGCGCAAAAACGCCGGCCTCGCGCGCCACGTCGGTGAAGCTTGAGAACGCGGACTCCAGAATCAGCGCGCCGAAATCTGTTTCCGCGCGCAGGCGGCTGGCCAGATCAACCGCGACGCCGCTGCCCATGGAGTGGCCGTAGATCACGCGCTGTGCGGCGCGCGGCTCACGGCGCTTTAGTTCGGCCCAGGCCACATCGGCATCCTGCAATATGGATTGCTCTGACGGCGTGATGGCCGTGCTCGAGCCCCAGCCCCGGTATTCCACCGCCAACACGGCAAAGCCCGCTGTGCGCAGTGCTTCGATCTTGTGTGCGTTCTGGAACAGGGTGCGAAATGTGCCATGAAAATACAACAGCGTGGGCGCGGTTTTGTCAGCATGGGGCAGCCACCACATCTCAAGGCGCTGTGCGAGGTCAACTGCGGCAGCATGTTTGCTGGCTGTGGCCGTAACTGTGACTGTGGCTTGTGGCAGGTTGACAAAATAGCGTTCGTCCCCCGCGCGCAGCCCTGCAAAGTCCTCAGGTGCGCCTTGCGTGGGGCGGTAGATGAGCTCGCGCTGTTTCAAATCCAGCCACGCACAACCGCTCGTGCAGACTAGAAAACAAGTCAAAAATATCGGCAAAAAACCAGCGCCACGCATGCGCATTTTAAAAAATCCAGCAGGTACACTGCATGGTTTTTGCACAGTCGAATCCACCCTTGCCTCCTATGAAAAAATTGATTCGCATCGCCGCAGGCCTGATTGTGGCCCACCTCGTCGGCAGTGCCTTTGCGCAAACCGCTTTCGCCCCGGACGCTGGCACCGGCAACCTGCTGCGCCTGCAACTGAGTCCTTATACCCGTCACAACACCTATGACGCGGCTCATAAGAACGTGGTGGCGGTGGGACTGGAACGCGAGTACCCCAACGGCAAGCTTGACGGCATTTCGCTGTTTACAAATTCATTTGGTCAACCCAGCACCTATATCTACCCGTGGGGTGGTGTCTACCGTTCGATTGGCGGCATCCAGCCCCTGTCGTTCAAATGGACGGCCGGTTTGCTGTATGGCTACAAGGAACCTTACGAGAGAAAAGTGCCGCTGAATTACAAAGGCTTTTCACCCGGCGCGATTGTTTCCGTGGCGTATGAATTCAAGCCCGGCTGGTCGGGTCAAATTAACGTGCTTGGCACAGCTGCCTTGATGTTTCAACTCAATGTGCCGTTGAATTGAGGTTTCCGCTGGCCGCCCATTTGCGCCCAATTTGCACCTGATTTTTGCAGTGCCGCTTTTTTTGATGCCGGTTTGTATCAGCGGTCGCTCAAACCACCTTAACGGAAATATCCGGCAGGCCGGCAATATGCCCCAGCATCACGTCGCCGCGCACCACAGGCCCCACATTTCTCGGGCTTGCCTGAGTAAATGATGTCGCCGGCCTTGATCTCGAAGGGTGACGGCTAAATGGGTTGGAGCAACGCCATGGCCTGGGCCGATGCGCTCACGGTGGGCAGCTTTTGCGACTGGCGTTTGCCTTTGGCGCAGGCTTCATGCCGGTTTAACTGCACCGCCAGCGAGTTGGACCATCTTTGGCACAGCGAGCTGGGCAATGCCTTGAATGGTTTAAATTAAGTGATCGGCACGGTCGACACGGGTGATTTTCAGAATCTGCTGCCCGACAGATTTGGTACCCTCTGGACAGGCACCGAGACCGACACCACACACGCTTGGGATTTCTCGTTCGGCCTTGGGGCTCAGTTCCCTGACCCAAAAGAATGCACTGGCCTTTTCGTCATTGAGTATCAAGTCTTGGCCGTGCGCAATGGCGATGTGCTGGCAACTGTCTGACTACCGAACGGCGTGACCGAGCCCGGCACTTTGCTGTTGACCGCTGTGGCCTTGATGGGGCTGGGTGTGGCGCGGCGGAAAGCTGTCTTGCTGGGCTGATTCGAGCCACGTTCAGGGCCGGGCAGACCTCGAACCCACGCCCTCTGCAATCAGCGACACCAAAAAAGTGTTCATGCTGACACCTTCCTGCTTGGCGCGGGCCACGAGACGGTTGTGCAGACTCTTGGGAACACGTGCGACGAAGCGGCCAGACTCACCTCCCATGCCGGGTTTGGGAATCGGGTCACCGCTTTTTTCCGCCACAATCAGCCAGCTTTGAGCTGCGGCATAGCCGTCAGCAATAGCGGCCTCAGGCGTTTCGCCGTCGCCCATGCAGCCCGGCAGATCAGGAAACATCGCCAGCCAGCCGCCGCCCTCACCCGGTGTCAAGGGTCTGATTTCGACGGGATAATTTTTTGCCTCGATCATGCTTGATCTCCTTTGCCACTCTTCACGAGCTTCACAAATTGCCGAATGTAGATCGGCTTAATGGGTCGATGCGCTGGCACACTGGCTTTGCTGCCATTGGCATGCCGAACGATGTGGTGGCTGCCGCCTGGCCGATGCACCGTCAGCCCAAATGCCTTTGCCACCATTTCTACCTGCTCAATGCGCCAATCCAGCGGATTGGATTCCATTGAGTCGAGTAACTTTTGAGCTTTACTCATGTCTCCATGATACTAAATACAGTGTCAAATAGCAAATTCACGGCCATCGCGAGACATGAAAAAACCCGCAGGCAAATGCTCTGCGGGTTTTTGTCTTTGGGCTGTTCCCTGAAGTAGTCAGGTGAAGCGGGTCGAGTCGCGCAACGGTTCGCTGGGTAGGCGCAAACTCGCAGACAGTGGCATCGCCACGGCAAGAGTTTGCAACACCCCCAGCGGACCGTTTCGCGGCTCCGGGAAGAAGGGATTACATGCCCATGCCGCCCATGCCGCCCATCCCACCCATATCCCCTCCACCCATGCCGCCCATGCCGCCAGCTTCGGCCTTGGGAGCCTCGGCCACCATGCATTCGGTGGTCAACATCAGCGAAGCCACCGACGCTGCGTTTTGCAGTGCCGTGCGGGTCACTTTGGTGGGGTCCAGGATACCCATTTCGATCATGTCGCCATAGGTGTCGTTGGCTGCATTGAAGCCATAGTTGCCTTTGCCAGCCAAGACAGCGGCCACCACCACAGAAGCTTCGCCACCAGCGTTGTAAACGATTTCGCGCAGGGGCGACTCAATCGCTTTCATCACCAGCTTGATGCCGGCATCCTGGTCAGCGTTGTCCCCTTTGACGACACCAGCCGATTGCATGGCGCGCAGGAATGCCACGCCGCCGCCAGCCACAATGCCTTCTTCCACCGCTGCACGGGTGGCGTGCAGGGCGTCTTCAACGCGGGCTTTCTTTTCTTTCATTTCGACTTCGGTGGCAGCGCCGACCTTGATCAAGGCCACGCCACCGGCGAGTTTGGCAACGCGCTCCTGGAGCTTTTCCTTGTCGTAGTCAGAGGTGGCTTCTTCGATCTGCACGCGCACTTGTTTGACGCGGGCTTCGATATCAGCAGCCGCACCGGCACCATCAATGATGATGGTGTTTTCCTTGCTGACTTCAATGCGCTTGGCGGAGCCCAGGTCAGCCAGCGTCACTTTTTCAAGCGTCATGCCAACTTCTTCAGCAATCACTTTGCCGCCGGTCAGGATGGCGATGTCTTCCAGCATGGCTTTGCGGCGGTCGCCGAAACCTGGGGCCTTGACAGCCACCACTTTCAGGATGCCACGGATGGTGTTGACCACCAAGGTTGCCAGCGCTTCGCCTTCGACATCTTCGGAGACGATCAGCAGCGGACGGCCCGACTTGGCAACTTGCTCCAGCGTGGGCAGCAGGTCGCGGATG
>JANMVO010000414.1:0-12301 GCA_031392805.1 Rhodoferax sp.
GTTCGAATTCCACCAATTCGCCCGCGCCATAAAACCCGACCAAATTCCGCACCCACGGGAAGATGGCCATGTCGGCGATGGTGTATTCGTCTCCCATGACCCATGCGCGGTTTGCAAGCCGCTGCTCCAGCACACCCAGCAGGCGTTTTGACTCGGCGACGTAACGGTCACGCGGGCGCTTGTCCTCATAGTCCTTGCCCGCGAACTTGTGGAAAAAACCGAGCTGGCCAAACATCGGGCCAATGCCACCCATCTGGAACATCAGCCACTGGAGGGTCTCGTAGCGGCCAGCGGCATCCTGCGGCATGAACTGCCCCGACTTCTCTGCCAGGTAGACCAATATGGCGCCCGATTCAAACAAGGCCAGTGCCGTGCCATCCGGGCCGCTGGGGTCGAGGATGGCCGGAATCTTGTTGTTGGCACTGAGCGAAATAAATTCTGGCGACATCTGGTCGTTGGTCTCGAAACTGACCAGATGCGGCTCATACGGCAAGCCCGTCTCTTCGAGCATGATTGACACCTTCACGCCGTTGGGGGTTGGCAGCGAATAAAGCTGGATGCGGTCAGGGTGCAGCGCTGGCCACTTTTTTGTAATGGGAAAAGCAGAGAGATGGGTCATGGTGGAACTTTGTTCAAGGGAGATATTGGGCAATTCTCGCTGTTTGCACGCAAACCAGGCGAGCCGTCTGTCAAGCGGTGCGTCGTCCCGAGGATTTCGGGGCTTGATACGACGTATGACAAGCGCGATTCCGAAACAAAGCGTCGCGCGCAAGGCCCGGCCCGAATCTGGACTAATGGTTGTCCCGTGGCACAGCCGAGCCGCGCATGCCGACTAAAAAGTCTAAATCAACACCTTGGTCAGCCTGCAAAACATGGTCGACGTAAAGCTTCCAGTAACCCGAACCCATTGGCGGCTCGGGTGCTTTCCAGTCTGCCAGACGGCGCGCCAGCTCTGCATCGCTGATGTGCAGGTGCAGTCTGCGCTGCGGCACGTTGAGCTCAATCATGTCGCCGTTTTGCACCACGGCCAGCGGGCCACCGGCTGCGGCTTCAGGTGCGGTGTGCAAGACCACGGTGCCATAGGCGGTGCCACTCATGCGGGCGTCGCTGATGCGCACCATGTCCGTAATGCCTTTGCGCAAGACCTTGGGCGGCAACGGCATGTTGCCGACCTCGGCCATGCCGGGATAGCCTTTGGGGCCGCAGTTCTTGAGCACCAGAACGCACTGTTCGTCCACATCGAGGTTCTCGTCATCAATGCGTTTGTGAAAGTCTTCAATGTTCTCGAACACCACGGCACGCCCCTTGTGCACCATCAGTTCCGGGGTGGCGGCGCTGGGTTTGATGACCGCACCGCGTGGCGCCAGGTTGCCGCGCAATACGGCAATGCCGGCTTTGCCTTTAAAGGGCACGGCAAAAGTCTTGATGACGCGCGCATCGTAGTTTTGCGCGTCGGCAAAATTCTCGGCCACAGTCTTGCCGCTGGCGGTCACGATGTGGGTGTGCAGCAGATGGGCGATCTCCTTCATCACCACCGGCAGGCCACCGGCGTAGCAGAAGTCTTCCATCAAATGCTCGCCTGAAGGTTGCAGGTTCACCAGGCAGGGCAGTTCGCTGGCCAGGCGGTCGAAGTCTTCAATCGTGAGCTTCACGCCCAGCCGCCCGGCGATGGCGATCAGGTGAATCACCGCGTTGGTGGACCCACCTATGGCCGCCAAAGTTTTGATGGCGTTCTCAAACGCTTCCCGCGTAAGGATGGTCGAAATCCGCTGGTCGGTTTTCACCATCTCCACAATGCGCCGCCCGGCGTTGCGTGCCAGCACATTGCGCCGGCCGTCCACCGCGGGGTAGGCCGCGTTGCCCGGCAGGCCAATGCCCAGGGCTTCGACCATGCTGGCCATGGTGCTGGCTGTTCCCATGGTCATGCAGTGGCCGTGGCTGCGGTGCATGCAACTCTCGGCTTCAAAGAAGTCGGCCAGCTTGAGCGTGCCGGCGCGCACCTGTTCGCTCATGCTCCACAAGCCGGTGCCGCTGCCCAATTCCTGACCGCGCCACTTGCCGTTCAGCATCGGGCCACCCGAGACGCCAATGGTGGGCAGGTCAACACTGCTGGCCCCCATCAGCAGGGAGGGCGTGGTCTTGTCGCACCCCATCAGCAGCACCACGCCGTCCACCGGATTGCCGCGGATCGACTCTTCCACATCCATGGATGCGAGATTGCGGTACAGCATGGCGGTCGGGCGCAAGAGCGTTTCACCCAGCGACATCACCGGGAATTCCAGTGGAAAACCACCGGCTTCATACACACCAATCTTGACCTGTTCCGCCAGCGTGCGAAAGTGGGAGTTGCAGGGCGTGAGTTCACTGAAGGTGTTGCAGATGCCAATCACCGGGCGGCCATCAAACTGGTCGTGCGGTATGCCCTTGCCCTTGACCCAGCTACGGTAGGCAAAGCCATCGCGGTCCTGCCGGCCAAACCACTGCTGGCTGCGCAAGGCCGGCTTGGCTGGCTCGGGTGGCGGCGCTGCGCGGGGGGTTGTGGTCTCAATGGCCGGCTTTTTTGGAGTGGTGCTCATGATGAAGGATCCTGTGGATTGGCTCGAAAAAACCCCGATCATGGGTTAATACTATCGTAATATGTTTGAATGCGAGAGGTGGCCAGTTTAGCGACGCAAGCCAGGCGGCCCGATTGGGGCTTACCCGGAATTTGACCTTGATACTTTTTGCCCAATTCAGAGACTTACTTGCGTGCCGTGACCCAGGGCGGTGATTACGTGACCTACGACTTGCGGTTTCACCAGGGCTTGCTCAAGGCTTCACACAACCGCATGTTGTTTCAAATGGGCAAGGCGTTCAGCGCGCTGCTGCGAACCAGCTTTGAGTTGTCGACCCGCAAAAAAGGCGGCCCAGCCAAATCCTTGCCATTGCACCGCGCCGTGCTGGACGCCGTCATTGCCCGCAATGCGGCGAAGGCGGAGCGGGCCTTTGCGTGCTCATTGACGGCGCACACGACGACATCGAGCAGGTACTGGGTTCCCGGCGCCGATTGCCGCAAGTCAACGAACCCGCGCTGCGGCTCAAGGCGGCCTGACACCGCAGAAAAAAAGTTCTGAAAGTGCCCCTCGCCAACCCATCTGTCAACCCAGCATAAGGAGACACATCTTTTTGAAGACCGGGCGGCCAGCGGCTGGCGTGAGAGGGCCGCGTGAACTGACGGCAAAACTGCCAGTTAACTCGCCAGTCCAGCCCGCTCCAGCCTGGTCCACGCAGGCTGGCATAAGATCGGTTTTTTACAAATTGATGGGTTGACGATGAACGTTTTTATAAAAGTTGTTTTGTTCACAGACACCGACGGCCGCGCGAAGTTTCGCGAAGAATCTGTGGCGCTGCCCGTGGGCAGCCCGCAGTCGATGCTGTCAGCGGTCTGCCCCTCGGGCGGTTACCAACTGCGCCACAGCCCGCTTGGTTTTCGCAGCCATTTTCACTGCACCACCACGCCGCAATGGGTGTTTATTCTTGGGGGTGACATGGAGATTGGATTGCAGGGTGGTGTCTCCCGCGTGTTCAAGCCGGGAGAGCATTTTTTCTCGGCCGATGTGCTGCCCAATGGGGCATCTTTCGACGCAACCGTACACGGGCACTGGAGTCGTCAAGTGGGTCCAGATCCGCTGACCACGCTGATTGTGCGCGCCTGAGCCAATCAGGCATTGCCCAAGCGGCCGCAGTTTCTTAAAATAAGATATGCTACATATAGCGTAGCACGCTATGATTGATTGGCGAGGGCTACAGGCCAATTCATAGGTTATTTTGTGTTATTAGCGGCCAAAAGAACCGCGTGAGCCGCCTGGCCCGCCCGAGCGTCCACCACCACCACCATAGCCACCACTGCGGCCACTGCCTCCATAACCGCCACCACCACCGCCACGGCGCGCGCCGCTGCGCTCGGCCATCATGTCAACGCTGGTGCGCATCGGATCGGGCTGACCGCCTTGAGTTGGACGCGGCGGCTGGCCACCACCACCACCGCCCATATTGCCACCCATACCGTTGCCATTGCCGCCACCAAAGCCACTGCCCGCACGGTTGCGGTCCGGTGCAGCGCGCTGCCCAAAGCTGCGGGGCGCATGGTCTGCCGGCTGACCATGGCCAGTATTGCGTCCATCACTACGCCCATCTCCACGGTTATGCCCGCGTGATGCGCCCTGGCCTGTGCGTCCACCACCGCCACCTCCATTGGCGCTACGGCCACCCGCCGCGCCCTTGTTGTCACGCACGCGTTGCAGCATCTCAGTGCGCGCAGCCCGGCCGGCTGCCATCATCACATCGCGGCTTGGCGGTTTGCCGGCGCCACCCCAAATGGTCTGGCGGCCCATGGCGATGGGTTCTGCAATTTCACCGGGTTCCGGACCAAAGCCTTCAACCACTTTGACTTCAATATTTTGCTTTGTAAAGCGCTCTATGTCCTGCATGAAGCCTTCTTCATCCAGGCACACCAGGTTGATGGCAGCACCATCTGCACCGGCACGCCCGGTGCGGCCAATGCGGTGCACGTAGTCTTCGCTGACGTTGGGAATGTCGTAATTCACCACGTGCGGCAGGTCGTCAATGTCGATGCCACGTGCTGCAATGTCCGTGGCAACCAGCGCCCGGATGTCGCCGCTCTTGAAGCCGCCCAGCGCTTCGGTGCGGGCGGTCTGGCTCTTGTTGCCGTGCAGCGCCATGGCGTGGATGCCATTCTTGGTCAAAAACTCGGCCACGTTGTTGGCGCCAAATTTGGTGCGGGTAAAGACCAGCACCTGGCTCCAGTTCTGCTCCTGGATGATGTGCGCCAGCAGGGCCTTCTTCTTGCCACGGCCCACCGGGTGAATCACCTGTGTGATGCGTTGCACCGTGGTGTTGCGCGGCGTTACCTGCACGCTTTGCGGATTCTTCAACAGCGTGGCCGCCAAGTCGCGAATTTCGTCGCTGAAGGTGGCCGAGAACAGCAGGCTCTGCTTTTCTTTGGGCACCACGGCCAGCACTTTTTTCACGTCATGGATAAAGCCCATGTCCAGCATGCGGTCGGCTTCATCGAGCACCAGCATCTGCACCTGGCCCAGGTCCAGCACGCCTTGCTGCAGCAGGTCCAGCAGGCGGCCAGGCGTTGCAACCAGGATGTCCACACCCTTTTTTACTCGGCTGATTTGCGGGTTCATGCCGACGCCGCCAAAGATCACGGTGGAAGACAGTTGCAGAAACTTGCCATAGGTTTGCACCGATTCTTCCACCTGCGCCGCAAGTTCGCGCGTGGGCGTGAGCACCAAGGCGCGAATGCCGGTGCCGCCAAATTTGTTTTGTGCGCTGCGGCTCATGCTGAGTTTGTGCAGCATGGGCAACACAAAGGCCGCTGTTTTGCCGGTGCCGGTTTGGGCGCCGCCGAGCAGATCGTGGCCTTCCAGAACCATTGGTATGGCTTCTGCCTGGATGGCTGTTGGGGTTTCATAACCATGCTCGCGCACGGCTTTGACGATGGCCGGAGCCAGTTTCAGATCTTCAAAGTTCATTGGTTGTGGCACCCTTCCAGGGTGCTTGGGATATCGGCCTGTCCCTGAGCTAAAAAAGCACGGGATCAGTCAAGGCAGATGGAGTCAAAAGTGGAACGATTTTCCGCACAATGCAAAGGCAAGGTGCGGTGGCAATGTTCCCAGCGTGTTGCTGAGAAGTGGGCAACTGAAAGCGCCACAACAAGCTGTATTATCGCATGGATAGTGCTCGCCCATCACATTTGAGGCTGGGGTTCCGGGCACAGCCTTTGGACGATGGCCACGAACTATTTGCCCCTGGCGCCGCATCCCAGACAAATTGCTTTCAGGGGCTGGTCAAGAGCACTTTCAACTGGGAGAATGAAAAGCAGCGCCAGGCGCGTGGCGGCGGGCTGGTATTGACGGTATTGACAGTGATGCGGACGACAGGGGCACGGGGCCGAAAGCAGAAAAGGAACTGATGACGAAGTTTGCAATGCCGCGGCTCGGACTGGCGGACGATCTGACGAACACAAAACCCGCCTTGCGGGATTGCATTGAAGCGGTGCTGCTGCAGTCGGATGCGCTCATGGGCAGTGTGATTGAGGGATTGAATCTGTCGCAGGCCCAGCCCAAGGGCCGGGCCGCCCTGATCAACCAGAACCCGGTCAACAAGCGCGCGGTGGAACAACTGCGTCTTCACGCGCCGAGCGTCAAGGCGAGCTTTGCAAGCGAATTGCGTGTGGCCCTGTACAACACCGGGTCGCACGAGGCGTCGAACCAGCCTTTGCTCCGATTTGATGATTTTCAGTTTCTTGAGGAAAAGCAGATTGACGCCAACATCGAGTTTGCCGTAACGCAGCAAGAAGTGATTTTGGCGGTTGATGATGTGCTTGCGCCGCTCAACGCGCTCATCAGCAATTTGCTCGGTCTGGTGACGGTTCAGTCGCAGCTCAATCCGTTAAAGCCCGAGGCTTTTGTGCGCGCCTTCCGGGAAACGCTTGTCAAGCACATGCCGGATGAGGCGGTACGCGCTGTGCTGATCACGCCAGCGGCGGGCTTGCTGGGTGTTTCGCTACGCCAGCTGTACAAGGACGTGGCAGAGTGGCTTCGCTCCCAGGGCGTTGAGCCGGCATTGCCGGTGGGAACCAATCTCGGCACGGCGGGCGCGGCCAACGCAAGACTGCCCGACACATCAGTCAGTCGCACACTCTTGACGCTGGACAAACTTCGGCGTTTGCTGTCTGGTGATCTCGACACAGGTTTAGGTTTGAGCAACTCAGGCTCCAAAGATTTTCTGAACACGGTGCCGGCCTCCTTTGTTGCCCTGGAAGACCTCAAGCTGGTGGGATCGATGATGCAAAGACTGGCGCGACGGACCAAACTGCCGGATGGTGGCGGTACAGGCCGTGGCGCGGGTTCGTCGGCAGGTGCCGCGTCCGCCAACCCGGCAATGGTCGCCCGCGAGAACACGCAGAGTCGGCAACTGGGCCGCCAATTGGGCGAGGAGGTGGTTCGCCTGATGCTGGAAAACCTCATGAAAGACACCCGTTTGCTGCCACGGGTGCGCGAGTTGCTCAAGGAACTGGAGCCGGTGTTGTTGCGGCTGTCGCAATCGGACCCCAGATTCTTCAGCGAACGCCAGCATCCTGCGCGCCAGTTGCTGGACCGGGTCACCAACCGCAGCCTGGGGTTCACGTCTGAATCCGATGAAGGATTTGGCAACTTTTCCAAGGCAATGTCCAACGCGGTGCGGGTATTGTCGGGCGCCATTGGCGACTCAGCGTCGTTCGCCAGGGTGCTGCGCAAGCTGGAGCAGGTTTGGGAGCGCGAGGACGACGCGTTGCGGAAAAGTCACGAAGAAGGCGTGCGCCGACTGCTGCATGCGGAGCAGCGCAACTTGCTGGCGCAGCGCTTTGCCGAAGATTTTCAGGCGCGGGTCAAAGACAAGGATGTGCCGGAGCTGATCGTGTCGTTTCTGCGTGGGCCCTGGTCACAAGTCATGGCCGAGTCGCAGCTCAACCCTACCGACGGCGCGTCGGACCCGGACGGCTTCCTGGCGCTGGTTGACGATTTGATCTGGAGCGTCCAGCTGCGCCTGGCCCGGCGCAACCGCCCCCGCCTGGTGCAACTGGTACCCAATTTGCTGGTCAAGGTGCGCCAGGGCCTGCAATTGATCGGCTACCCCGAAGAGCGCATTCCCGTGTTTTTTGAGGAACTGATTTCCCTGCATGAAAGGTCGTTTGAAGGGCCACGTGCAACCGCTGGCGGCGTCGCTGACGCGACTGCGGAAGATGCATCTGGTGCAGATGCGGCCCTGGGCAATGCAGCCGCGACCGACGCAGCGCAAAACCGCGAAGACATCGCGGCTGACGCGGCGGGGGCCGACATCTTCTGGGTGGGCCGGCAGGCGGCGGACCATTCCGGCTATCTGGCTGAAGATACCGACATTGACATGGCTTTCTCCCCGGAATCTGCTGGCCTGGCGGATGCCGGGCCGAGTACGTGGTCCGTGCATGACCTGAATACTGGTTCCTGGGTTGAATTGATGCTCCATGGCAATTGGGTTCGGGCGCAGTTGACCTGGGCCAGCCCCCACCGCACACTGTTCATGTTTGTGTCCGGGCGCGGCCTGGCGCATTCCATGTCCCGGCGGACCATGGACCTGCGCCGGGCCCAGGGCCTGATCCGGGTGGTATCAGACGGCAATGTGATAGGCAGCGCACTGGATGCCGTGGCGCAGACTGCGCTACGAAACAACCTGGACCGGCCCGAGACATAACCCGAGACATTACCCGGGGTATGCCCCAAAGCATATCCCGAGATTTGAGTCGCTGGCCTGATCAATGGTCTGGCCTGTGACGCAGGGCGGTTTGTCACGGGCGTCGATAATGGGGTCGGCGCCGTGTCTGCTGATCGCAGACACATTCCTTACCTACGGTCACTCATAATTTGTAAACAAATGGCTCAATACGTTTTCTCCATGAACCGCGTCGGCAAGATTGTTCCGCCGAAGCGCCACATTCTCAAAGACATCTCGCTCAGCTTTTTTCCCGGTGCCAAGATTGGCGTGTTGGGAACCAACGGGTCCGGCAAGTCCACCCTGCTAAAGATCATGGCCGGCGTTGACAAGGAGTTCGAGGGCGAGGCCATTCCCATGGCCAACCTGAACATTGGCTACCTGCCTCAGGAACCCCAGCTCGACCCCGCCCAGACGGTGCGCGAAAGTATCGAGGCCGGGATGGGCGCGGTGTTTGCCGCCAAAGCCCGCCTCGACGGGATTTATGCCGCCTATGCCGAGGAAGACGCTGATTTCGACAAACTTGCCACTGAGCAGGCCGAGATGGAAGCGATCATTGCCAGTGCCGGCACCGACTCCGAGCACCAGCTTGAAATTGCCGCCGATGCTCTGCGCCTGCCGCCGTGGGACGCGATCATTGGTGTGTTGTCCGGTGGCGAGAAACGCCGGGTGGCCTTGTGCCGGCTGCTGCTGTCCAAGCCCGACATGCTCCTGCTCGACGAGCCGACCAACCACCTGGACGCCGAGTCGGTGGATTGGCTGGAGCAATTCCTGCAGCGCTACCCCGGTACCGTGGTCGCCATCACCCACGATCGCTACTTTCTGGACAACGCCGCTGAGTGGATTCTGGAATTGGACCGCGGCTCAGGTATCCCCTACAAAGGCAATTACAGCGACTGGCTTCAACAAAAGAGCGAGCGCCTGGTATCAGAGCAAAAGGGTGAGGAGTCGCGCGCCAAAGCACTGAAGAAGGAACTGGAATGGTCGCGCCAGAACCCCAAGGCGCGCCAGGCCAAGAGCAAGGCCCGCCTGGCCCGCTTTGAAGAACTGTCTGATTTTGAATACCAGAAGCGCAACGAGACCAACGAAATCTTCATCCCCGTGGCGGACCGCCTGGGCAATGAGGTGATTGAATTCGTCAACGTCAGCAAGTCGTTTGGTGACCGCATGCTGATTGACAACCTGAGCTTCAAGGTGCCGCCCGGTGCCATCGTCGGCATCATTGGCCCCAACGGCGCGGGCAAGTCAACGCTGTTTCGCATGATTTCGGACCAGCAGAAACCAGACAGCGGCGAGGTAAAGATTGGTTCAACCGTAAAGATGGCCTTTGTCGACCAAAACCGCGATGACCTGGCGAACGAAAAAACAGTGTGGGAAGACGTCTCGGGCGGCTTGGATATTTTGAACGTGGGCAAGTTCCAGATGGCCAGCCGGGCCTACTGCGGGCGTTTCAACTTTAACGGTGGCGATCAGCAAAAGCGTGTCGGCACCTTGTCGGGGGGCGAACGCGGACGCCTGCATCTGGCCAAGACCCTGATTGCCGGTGGCAACGTGCTGATGCTTGACGAGCCGTCCAACGACCTCGACGTGGAGACGCTGCGCGCGCTGGAAGACGCCTTGCTGGAATTCGCCGGCTCACTGATGGTGATCAGCCACGACCGCTGGTTTCTGGACCGCATTGCGACCCATATTCTGGCTGCCGAGGGCGACAGCCAATGGACTTTCTTTGATGGTAATTACCAGGAGTACGAGGCCGATAAAAAACGGCGCCTGGGTGAAGAAGGTGCCAAACCAAAACGCGTCAGGTTCAAAGCCTTGAAATAGGCGGATGCTGCTGGCGCAGGATCAGGCTTTGAGCAGTTTCTGTCGCACCATGTCGATGTGGTTGCGCAGCGAATAGAGTTCGTCGGCATATGACAGGGGTACGGATATTTTTTCGACGTGCGCTTCCATCTCATTGATCTCACGCACGAGCCCGCTCACTGCATCCTGTCGGGAATCGTGTGTGCTGCCAGGCTTGTTTTCCAGCCGCTCTTCAATCGCCCGCAACTGGCCGTACCAGCGAAACACCCGGGAGCGGATTCTGAACTGGTACAGCGGCGGCACAATGCGCGAGAGCGGCAGCAGCACGGCAATGATGATGCCCATTGCCAGCCACATGCGCTCCATCAGATTGGCCAGCGAGAACGGCAGGTAGCGCTGCAGCAGCGGCACGCCATTGCGGATGGTGCGCTCGGCTTCCTTGGCCAGGGGGAACTCGGTGTTGGCGGTGTTGGGAAACTCATGCGCGCGGTTGAACCAGCCCGCTTTGCTGTGCAGTGCCAGGGACGCCTGTGAAAACAGTCCCAACAGGGCTGGGTGCACGCCGTCGCGCGCCAGCAGCGTGGTGGTGGGTGCCACCAGCCGCACATCCTGCGCCGGCACGTCGCCCGCCAGATCGACCACGCCACGCGGCAGCGACACCGGTGCCAGAAACGAAAAGCGGCGCGAGTAAGCCTCGTTTTGCGCAAAGTCCAGCAGCTTCACACCCGGCGTTTGCAGCAGCATTTGCACCATCAGCGACTCGGGCGCAGAGGCAAACACCAGCGCATCGAGTTCGCCATTCAGGAAGGCGACCGTGGCCGGCGTTTGCTCCAGTTTTGAGAGCTTCATGGTACCGGGCTCGATGCGGTTGACCTCAAACATCTTCTCCATCAAGGCCGGCACGCCGCTGCCGGCTGTGCCCACGTTGACGCGAAGCCCCTTGAGCTGCGACAGCGCACTGAGCGCGCCATTGGGGCTGATTTTGGCCGCTGAATCTGCCTGGTAAAACAGCCAGAGCGGCTCCACAAACAGGCTGCCGAGCGACTCAATGCCGCTCTCTGCGTTGGCCGCAGATTCATTGCTGCCGCCCTGCACAAAACCAAGGTCCGCCCGGCCATCGCGCAGCATCTGCAGATTGTCGGACGAGCCTTCGCTGGGCAGCAGGCGCACCTCAATGCCGCTTTGCGCCAGCGCTTTGGCGTAGCGCGTTCCAAATTCTGCGTAGGCGCTTTGGGCCGGACCCGTGGCCAGCGTCACGTGCTTGGGTGGGTCGGGGTCCAGCCACCAGTAAGCCAGCGCGAGCAGGGCGACGGCCAGCAGGATCAATGGCCCGGCTGATGTCAGGATCTCACGCAGCGAGAGCAAAGTGTTGGAAATGGTTTTTGACATGGGAATTGGGGGTCGGTTTAGTTGACGGTTGACTCACATGGGCCGCATCACACGGGTCTGACATGACTCGCCAATTCGGAGGCGGCGGGCCAGGTAGTGCCGCCCCAGGTTACGCCCTCGGCTGCCCACACGGCCCGCACAATAGCGCGGGCTGTGACCTCAGCGGCCAGGGTGCTCAGCAGCATCATGCCCGCTGCCTTGCCCGCGGCCCCGGTACCCAGCGCAAACATTGTGTCGCCGTCTGACATTGTGTGCACCGGGTTGATGCTGCGCGCCAAGCCATCATGGGCCACCTGCGCCAAGCGGTGGGCTTGGGCTTTGGTCAACACAGCGTCGGTCGCTACCACGCCAATGGTGGTGTTGCTGCCGGCCAGAACCGGCTTAGGCGTGTTGCCCGCGAGGATGGCGTTGCGGCTGTGCAGCAGGGCCGTGCCATCGGCTGTGCGGGCACCGGCAATGACTTGGCCTGTGCCAGGGTTCACCACGTCGCCCAGCGCGTTGCAGGCCACAATCGCCCCCACCGTGATGGCGTCAATGGTGATGGACGCGGTGCCAATGCCGCCCTTCATGGCGCGCGCCATGCCATACAGCTTGCCCACCAGCGCACCGGCACCGGCACCCACATTGCCTTCTTGCGGCGCATGGTGACTGGCCGCGACGCAAGCCGCATAGCCGGCCCTGGCATCGGGACGAATTCTGGCGTCGCCCACCGGCAAATCAAACAGGACGGCGGCCGGAACAATCGGCACCAGCCCATAGCCCACCGCCAGCCCGATGTGATGCTCTTCCAGCCATTGCATCACGCCAC
>JANMVO010000522.1:0-6400 GCA_031392805.1 Rhodoferax sp.
ATCTGGTAGGCGTGTTCATACATGTCCATGACCAGAATTGGCAGCGTTGCCGCCGGGCCGTGGGCGTGGTCACCGAGCCAATAGTTTTCAAGCTGGCGTGTATGCACATTGAAGCCCAGGATGGTCCAACCCGAACCACCGCCAAGCCCGGCGCCAATGCGGCGAAATTCAGTCTCCCAGATGTCAAAACTTCCAAACGCCTCGCCGAGGGTCTTGCGCTCGGATGCGCCCGCCTGGCCATTGCCACCGAGGTTGTCAAAATAATACTCATGGAACACCACGGAGCCGGTTCGCAACAAGTGCTCGCGCTTCAAATCGTTGTAGACGTAGGGCGGCGTGTCTTTGTTGGCCAGCGCCTCTGACAGGGTCTTCTTCACCACACCCAAAGCTTTCACCGAGCCGCCGTAGTTGTTTTCCCAGTGCGAGCGAATCAGGCGCTCGGAAATTCCGTTCAGCCGGGCCGGGTCAAAGGCCAGGGGCTTGGGCGCGGTTTGACTCCCAAACGAAGGCACCATGGGCATGGTGGCGGTTGGCTGGGACGTTTGGGCGTTGACCGCTTCGGCAGCGCTCAGTGTGACCACACCAGCGGCGGCTGCGTGCAGCAAGTGGCGACGTTGCGAATTGGGGAGATCGGACATGATTGGGATCCTTTGGTTGAGGGTTGCAAAAATACCAGTTTCACGGACATTCTCTGCACTTTTCATGACAATCACCAAATGATGTCATATCAATGGCATATAAGGCTAAATTTATCGGAGCTAAATGCGGATTGAGCGCATGAAAGTCTTGAGGTGAGGCAGTGCCTCCAGGGCATTCGCTGTGGTGGCCAGCGCCAGTTCATCAACGCTGATGCCGCGCAATGCCGCCACTACAGCGCCAATGCGCGGCAACTCGCCCGGCTCATTGCGCCCCTGCGGCTCGCCCGCCGCACGTTGCGCTGCGGTCTTGTACAGCCAGTGCGGCGGAATATCAGGCGCATCGGTTTCCAGCACGATCACCTCCAGCGGCAACGTGGTGGCGAGACGGCGCAGCGCCATTGCGCGCTCATACGTCACGGCGCCGCCAAAGCCGAGTTTGAAGCCAAGTTTGATGAATTCGCGGGCCTGCACATCGCTGCCATTGAAGGCGTGCGCAATGCCACGCCAGACATGGCCACCCTTCGCAGTGTCGCGCAGGTATTTCAGCACCCGGTCGGCGGAACGGCGCACGTGCAGGATCACCGGCAGGCCGTGTTTGCGCGCCAGCTTCAGTTGTTCCCGGTAAAAGTATTCCTGCCGCTCACGCAAGGGGCTCACACACAGCTCGGGCACAAAGAAATCCAGGCCAATTTCGCCCACTGCCACCAGCTGCGGGTCATCGCGATGCAGGTGCAATTGTGCGTCCAGCTGGGCCAGGTCAACGTCCTGGGCAGCTTTCACGCACAGGGGGTGAATGCCCAGCGCATAGCTGTCGCCAGTGGCGTGCGCCAAACTGCGCACCGCATCAAAATTGGCCACCCCGACTGCTGGCAAGACGCAATGTGCTACATTTTGTATAGCTGCTTGTGCACGTATGACGAGGGCTTCAGAGCCAAACTCAGGTGCATCCAGGTGGCAATGGGTATCTATCCAGGCGGTCATGCAGGGGAATTCCATCATGCGTTCAGTGCGCTGGATCGTCAGTCATGGCGGTTCTCGATCACGTTTCGACCTTTGGGACCTTTGGAAATGGCAACACTGAAACTGTACTCCGGCAGCCTTAGAACGTCCACCCTGGCCCGCGCAATGATGAAATAGCAGAATCCGGCGAACCGTGATACCGTTCAGGTGGCGTTTCAAACGAAATACTTCACAGGTGGTGAGCGGATGTGCAAGTCAGCCCTCTACAGCAGCTCCGGCCCGGCCCCGCGCGCGTCAGGTGCGCAAGATTTGCCGCCTGAAGTTCCATCTCCCGGCCGGGCATCGCGTCTGGCTACCCTGCGCAAAATATCCCCCAACGACCCGCGCCTGCTCTGGTCGGCGATTGGTCTGCTGACCGTGCTGCTGCTGATCAGCATCGGCCTGACTTTCCGCCCAGCCGGGCCAAAACTGACGCAGGCAATCATAGACAGCGCGGTACTGAAAACGCTGGAAACTGTGGAGCTGCCATCGCCCGCCACCAAAGCCTACGAGACGATTCTGCCCTCGGTCGTGCGGGTCATGGGCTTTGTCAAAAGCAAAGACGGCAAGGAGGACATTCAAAACGGCGTGGGCACCGGCGTGGTGATTGTGGACAAGGGCATCATCCTGACCAACCTGCATGTGGTTCAGGGCGCGCAATCGATCAAGGTGATTTTTTCTGACGGGCTGGAATCCACCGCGTCGGTCACCGGAACGCAGCCCGAAAACGACCTGGCCGTGCTGCAGGCCCACACCATACCTGACGACATGATTGCCGCCACCATGCGCTCAACCGCCGATTTGCGCCCCGGCGACCAGGTGCTGGCAGTGGGCTTTCCGTTTGGCATTGGGCCATCGGCCTCAGCCGGTGTGGTGTCGGGCCTGAAGCGTTCGTTTCGCTCGCCCGAGGGCAAGCAGGAGATGAAAAACCTGATCCAGTTTGACGCCGCCGCCAACCCCGGCAACTCGGGGGGTCCGCTGGTGACCATGGATGGCCAGGTAGTGGGCATCGTCACCGCCATTCTCAACCCGTCAGAGCAGCGCACTTTTATTGGCATTGGTTTTGCCGTGCCGATTGAAAACGCGGCCATGGCGGCCGGCATGCCTCCGTTTTAAACGCCCAGTTTTCAAGTCCAACTCTGGCGCAACTTTGACGCAACTTTGGCCCATTCACAGCCTGCATTTTGAAAGACCTGCTCATGGACGCACCCAACACCGCCAGCCCCGACACCGTCCAGCTCATGGAGCAAATCCTCTATGAGGTCAAACGCATCGTGGTTGGCCAGGACCGTTTTCTGGAGCGCGTGTTGGTCGCCGTGCTGGCGCAGGGCCATTTGCTGGTCGAAGGCGTGCCGGGGCTGGCCAAAACGTTGACCGTCAAGACGCTGGCCAACACCGTGCGTGGCGACTTCAAACGCATCCAGTTCACACCCGACCTGGTGCCGGCCGACCTGGTGGGCACGCGCATTTACAACCAGAAAACCGGCGAATTTTCAACATCGCTCGGTCCCGTGTTCACCAACCTGCTGCTGGCCGACGAGATCAACCGCGCCCCAGCCAAAGTGCAAAGCGCCTTGCTGGAAGTGATGCAGGAGCGCCAGGTAACGATTGCCGGCATCAGCCACAAAGTGCCAGAGCCGTTTCTGGTGATGGCGACGCAAAACCCAATTGAAACCGAGGGCACCTACCCGCTGCCCGAGGCGCAGGTAGACCGCTTTATGATGAAAGTGCTGGTGGACTACCCGAGCGACGAAGAAGAATTCGTCATCGTGCAACGCGTCACCGGCCCGGCCGTGACGGTGAGCGCCGTGGCCACCACCGAACAGCTCGCGCAGCTGCAGCGCGAATGCCGCAGCGTGTATGTAGACCCCAGCCTGATCCAGTACGCCGTGCGGCTGGTGTCCGCTACCCGCACGCCAGAAAAACACGGCCTGAAAGACCTGGCCCGCTTCATCACCTTTGGGGCCAGCCCGCGCGCCACCATCAATCTGACCGAGGGCGCCCGTGCGCTGGCCATGCTGCGTGGGCGCAGCTACGCCTTGCCAGAGGACATGACCGACCTGGTGCCTGATGTGCTGCGGCATCGGCTGGTGCTGTCTTACGAGGCCCTGTCCGAGGGGCTGACGGCAGATGCCATCACCTCAAAAATCATGGCCAAGATACCGGCTCCGGCCAAGCCGCTGGCGCATGAAAGGCTGGCGGCTTGATTTTTCAATTTGACATGCCGCTCCCGATGCCCGCCCTCACCCTACCCTCTTCCGGAGGGAGAGGGTAGGGGTGAGGGTCTGACTTTGGCAAGCAACTAACTGAATTGAATTGAACAACAACATGTTCGGTTATTTCAAACGCAAGGCTGTGGCGGTTCGGCCCGATCGGCCGACGCCAGAAGGCGCGGATCAAGTCCTGCGCCGCCTGGAATGGACCGTCGTCAAACGCCTGGATGGCCTGCTGCAAGGCGACTACCGCACGCTGCTGCGCGGCACTGGCATCGACCTGGCGGACCTGCGCGAGTACCAGCACCATGACGACGTGCGCCACATCGACTGGAACGTCACCGCGCGCCTGCAAATTCCCCACGTGCGGGTGTTCACCGAAGACCGTGAGATGACCGCCTGGTTTTTGCTGGACCTGAGCCCCTCGGTGGATTTTGGCTCGGGCGAGCAGCGCAAACACCATGTGTCTGCCGGGTTTGTGGCGGTGCTGGCGCGCCTGCTCACGCGCCATGGCAACCGTGTCGGGGCGCTCTTGTATGGCGCAGGCGTGGACACAGTGATACCGGCGGGCAGCGGCCGCCGCCACGTGCTGCGTCTGATGCATGCCATGCAGCAGCGCCCCCAACATGCCGACGCGGGTGCGACTCGCCTGCATGAGTTGTTGCAGTCCGCTGCCAGCTCGGTGCGCCGCCGCTCCACCGTGTTTGTGGTGTCCGACTTCATCAGTGAACCCGGCTGGGAAAAGCCCCTGGGCCAACTGGCGTTAAAGCACGAGGTAATCGCCGTGCGACTGTTTGATCCACTCGAACAAGACCTGCCCGATCTGGGCCTGATCACCCTGCGCGACGCCGAAAGTGGCGAACAAGTGCTGGTGGACACCCACGACGCAAAGTTTCGCCAGCGCTTTCGCCAGATCGCCGCGCAGCGCGAAGCACAGCTCCGCCAGACCCTGGGCCGTGCCGGGGTGGACACGCTGGAGCTGTCTACCGGTGATGACCTGGTGCAGGCCATTTTGCGATTCACCGACATGCGCAAACGCCGCAGCCGCGTGGCTGCCGGGAGCAAACTGCCCACGCACCTCAAGCTGGTGGCCTGACAGCGGGGCACAGGAGACAAGACCATGGATATTGCAGCAACCTTCTCGACCCTGTTCCCAAAGTCACTGCCCATGACCTTCATGTGGCCGCATCTGTTGTGGTTGCTGCTGGTACTGCCATTTTTAGTGGCGCTTTACGCCTGGCTGCTGCGCCGCAAGAAAAAACTGGCCTTGCGTTTTGCCAGCCTGTCCATCGTGCGCGAAGCCATGGGCACTGGCCCCAATGTGCGCCGCCACATTCCGCCGCTTTTATTTTTGCTGGCCATTGCCGCCATGCTGCTGGCCGCTGCGCGCCCGTTCGCCGTGGTCACGCTGCCGATGCAGCAGGAAACCATCATGCTGGCGATGGACGTGTCAGGCAGCATGCGCGCCACCGATGTTTTGCCCAGCCGCCTGGTGGCCGCACAAAACGCCGCCAAAGCATTTCTGACTGATCTGCCACGCGGCATAAAAGTCGGCATTGTGGCATTTGCAGGTTCGGCCCAGGTGGCGCAAATCCCGACCCTGAGCCGCGAAGATCTGGTGTCCGCCATTGACCGGTTTCAGTTGCAGCGTGGCACGGCCATTGGCAACGGCATCGTGCTGTCGCTGGCCACTTTGTTCCCCGATGCCGGCATCGATTTGGGCAACATGGCCTATGGCCGCGAGCGCTCAAGGGGGGTTTCGATTGATCAACCCGCCAAAGACGACAAAAAACAGGCATTTGTGCCGGTAGCCCCCGGATCATATGCATCAGGCGCTATAATTTTGCTAACAGATGGCCAGCGCACCACAGGCGTGGATTCGCTTGAGGCGGCCAAGCTGGCAGCCGAGCGGGGGGTGCGCATCTACACCGTGGGCGTGGGCACCGTGACGGGTGAGACCATCGGCTTTGAGGGTTGGTCAATGCGCGTCAAGCTTGACGAGGAAACCCTCAAAGCCATCGCCGCCAAAACCCAGGCCGACTACTTTTATGCGGGTACGGCAGCGGACTTGAAAAAGGTTTATGAAACCTTGAGTTCGCGCTTGACAGTGGAGAAGAAGGAAACCGAAATCTCGGGGCTGCTGGCACTGGCAGCGGCTGTGCTGGCGATTGCGTCGGCGGCGTTGTCGATGCTCTGGTTTAACCGGATTTTGTAGCGCAACGGCTTGGTGAATTCTCCTGCCATGCCAAGTGATCACGGGCCGCAAGGAATAAATCCGCACGTCCCTAAGCTCCTACAAAGCCGGGAAGGCAGGTTCAGGCCTGCGCCAACAGACTCTCGATCAGACGGTGCAATTCAGCAAAGTCGGGCTCGCCCACGTAGCGCTTGACGATTTCACCGCGTTTGTTCACGACAAAAGTAGTTGGTGTCAGCCGCACCTCTCCCCACGCCTTGGCAACACTGCCGGTGTTGTCAATGGCGACATTGAACGGCAGCTTGCGAGTCTGGGTATAGTTCACAACGTAGCTGGGCGGGTCGTAACTCATGGCC
>JANMVO010000445.1:0-2063 GCA_031392805.1 Rhodoferax sp.
CGGCTTCTCGTCTCTGGAGGACTTCATCACCAACTTCATGAATGGCTACTTCGGCGTGATGGATCCCAACGATCTGCTGTGCATGGCCTGGAAATGGCAGCGCGGCGATGTCAGCCGCCTCACGGGCGGCAACCTCAAGGAAGCGCTGGGTCGCATCCGCGCGAAGGTCTTCGTGATGCCGATCTCAAGCGACATGTTCTTCCCGCCAAGTGATTGCGAGCCGGAGCAGAAGCTGATCCCCAAGAGCGAATTCCGCCCGATCAACAGCATTGATGGCCATCTGACCCTGTTCGGCGCAGACCCTGCTGCGATTGCGCAAATCGACACGCATCTGAAAGAACTGCTGGCGATGGCGGCGTAGCATGGGTCCGGCGGGCTTGCTTGAGGCGCGCGCGCCACAATGCAGCCATGTGCACCAACTACACCCCCACGGCGCGAGTCCGGCTGCTGGCCGCACGGCTCGGGCTGGCGCATTTGCCTGAGGATGCGTGGCCACCGGAGGTGTTTCCGGGGTTTGAAGCGCCCATCGTCGTGCGCGGCGACGGACTGGGTAACGCTGGCGGACATGGCCATAGCGACAGCGCGCCGCGTTGCCTGCTGGCCCGCTTTGGCCTGGTGCCGCGCTGGAGCAAAGACGCCGCGCAGGCCAAAGACATGGCGCGGCGCACCTACAACGCCCGCAGTGAAACCGCGGCCGCCAAGCCCAGCTACCGGGGCCCCTGGCACGCCCGGCAATGGGCGCTGGTGCCCATGGAGAACTTCTTTGAGCCGTGTTGGGAGGATGCCCCCGCGCATGACATGCGCGCCGTGCGCTGGCGCATTGCCCGCGCCGATTCGCAAGCTTTTGCCGTGGCGGGCTTGTGGGAGCGCTGGGCCGACCCCGCTGGTGGTGATGCCATTACCAGCTTCACGCTGCTCACCACGAATGCCGACGGTCACCCGCTGTTGGGCCGAATGCACCGCCCCGGTGACGAAAAGCGCGCGCCGGTCATCGTTCCACCCGACCGCTATGAAGAATGGCTGAATGCCACGCCTGAAGGCGCGCTGGCGATGATGGGCCCGACGCCTGCGCAAGACCTTTTGGGGGAGCCTGTGCCGCGCGTAAAGCCGGTGCGGGCGGAGTCAGCGCAGGCAACGCTGTTCTGAAAGGCAATAAAGTGGCTTCGGTCCGAATTTAACAGTAAAAAATGCCTCTAGCCCTTGTCCTGTATACATAATTAGCTATATAAAATATAGCAAACAGGATTTACAAGTCGCAGGTGTTCAGCCCCAGAACTGTGATTGCCTGTCGGCCGATGACACGCACGGCAGTGTGTGATCGACTAGTCCAGTTTGGCCCCTGATTCCTTCACCACCTTGGCCCACTTGAGGGTCTCAACCTGAATCAGGCTGGCCAGAGCCTCGGGGCTGCCAGAGGCGACATCCAGCCCCAACAATGTCAGCTTTTCACGCACATCGGGCAGGTTCATCACCCGCACGGTCTCGGCGTTGATGCGGGCCAGCACCTCTTTGGGCAAACCGGCGGGGGCCATCAGCGCAAACCACGAGGTCGCCTCAAAGCCCGGCAGGCCAGATTCTGCAATCGTCGGAATGTTGGGCGCGGCGGCCGAGCGGGTGGCGCTGGTGACGGCAATGGCGCGCACGTCGCCTGATTTCACCAGCGGCAGGGCGGAAGGCATGTTGTCAAAAATCATCGTGATGCGCCCGCCCAGAAGATCCGGCACGGCCTGCGCGCGCCCTTTGTAGGGGATGTGCTGCATCTTCACGCCGGCCAGCGTGTTGAACAGCTCGCCCGAGAGGTGAATTGACGTGCCGCTGCCGGACGAGCCAAACGTCAGGGGCGCCTTGCCCGCCAGCGCGATCAGCTCTTTGACGGTTTTTACCGGCACATCCTTGTTCACCACCAGCAAGTTGGGTGTGGACGCCAGAAAACTCACCGGCGTGAAATCCTTGATGTTGTTGTAGGGCATGTGGGCGTACAGCGCAGGGTTGATGGCGTGCGTGCCCACGGTGGCAATCAACAACGTGCTGCCGTCACCCGCGCTCTTGGCCACAAAGTCAGC
>JANMVO010000450.1:0-1779 GCA_031392805.1 Rhodoferax sp.
GTCGTAGGCGATGTAGGCAAAGTACTGAGCCTCGGTGCTGGTACCGGGGCCGGTGTTGGGCACCAGGTCAACGCGGTAGGCCTTGGCGCGGTACATCTCGCAGGCGGTCAGGCGGTCGGTCCAAACCACGGTCCAGGTGGCTGTCGACGACTCGCCGGCGACTGCGGCCGCACATTCGTCTGCCTCAACACCGTCTTGCGGCGTCATGCGGAACATGGCCAGTACGTCGGTTTCCTTGATGACGTAGTCCGGGTCCCAGTAGCCCATCTTCTTGTACGGAATGACGCCGGACTTGTAGCGTTCTTTGCCATCGGTAATTTGTGTGTTGCCCATCGCTTTGCTCCTGTTCAGTTAAGGGAAGTTGCGTAAGCCCAGACTATAAGAACCAACTTAAATAAGGTAAATTCAATAATACTGTGACTTCGGTTAAGGTAAGCCTGAATAAAAAACGCTACCTTCCGGCAGCTGCGGTTTTTAATGAAGTCGCCAAGCATTTGAGCTTTTCAAAAGCGGCAGAAGTGCTTCACCTCACACCGCCCGCGGTCACCATGCAGATCAAGGAGTGGGAGGGCCATGTCGGCCTGCCGCTTTTTGACCGCGGCGGCCCAAAAATCAGCCTCACCACCACGGGCGAATAGGTGCTGGCGTACGTCCGGAAAATTCTGGCAACCCTCAAGGACGCCGAAGACGCCACCGCAGGGCTGCAAAAACTGGAGATGGGCAGCCTGACCATCGGCATGGTCAGCACAGTCACCTACTTTCTCCCGCACCTGCTGGCAGAGTTCAAGCGCGAACATGCGGGCATCGATGCGAAGCTCGTGGTGGTAACCGCCGCCAGTTGGTAGGGATGCTGGAGCTCAGCGAGGTGGACATCGCCATCATGGGACGCCCGCCTGAGTAAATGGCGACGCGTGCAGAGCCCTTCGCCGCGCATCCTCATGTGTTCATTGCCGCACCAGACCACCCTCTGATGGCCGTGGGGGAAGTGACGGCTGGCTTGCTGGGCGCGCCGCTCATCATGCGCGAGCAGGGATCAGGAACCCGCGCGTCACGGGAGGAATTTTTTCAGTGGCAGCCCGTTGAACTGAGCGTGGCCAAGGAAGCGGACAGTCACGAGATCATCAAGCAAGCCGTCATGGCCGGCATGGGCCTCAGTTTTCTGTCTCTGCACACCCTGGGCCTGGAACTGGACAACGGGCTGCTCAGGATTATTCCTGTCGAGGGTGCGCCGGTGGTGCGGCGGTGGAACTGCGTGCACACCTGGCCAAGATGCTGTCGCCAGCCGCTGAGTCCTTTCGCTACTTTGTGCTGGAGCGTGGAGAGGGGCGGGTTTCTACCAGCCAACAAAACATCATCCATCGTTAATATAAGCAAGTGCTTCTATTTTTGTGCACGCCAGTTTTATTTCATTCGCAGTCAGATTTAATTTCCAAAGGTATTCAACATGAAAAAAATCGCCACGCTAGTCACCACCATGATGTTGGCAACGGGTGTGTTCGCCGCAGAACACCAGATCAAGATGGTCAACAGCGGCAAAGACGGGATCATGGCTTTTGAACCGGGCTTCGTGCAGGCAGCCAAAGGCGATACCGTGAAGTTCATCAAGACCGACCCCTCGCACAACAGCTCATCGTTTTTCACGCCCAAGGGAGCTGCTGCCTGGAAGGGCAAGATGGACGAAGAGATTGTGGTCAAGCTCGACACGGAAGGCGTCTACATGTACCAGTGTGACCCGCACAAATCAATGGCCATGGTGGGCGTGATTCAGGTCGGCAAGCC
>JANMVO010000232.1:0-2757 GCA_031392805.1 Rhodoferax sp.
CCACTGTGCCGACTCAAAACTGACCCAGGTGTTTTACTTGCCTTGCCTAAATTTTGGGCAGGGGACGAACAAGGTGATCACCATGGAAATGTTGGGAAGAATTCGACGGATGTATTTGCGCGACAAGGTGTCGCTGCATGAAATCACCAAGCGCACGGGCATGTCGCGCAATACGGTGCGCCGGTGGCTGAGGACGCCAGAGGAGGTGCGGACTCCGGCCTACAGCAGGGCGGTGGGGTTTGGCAAGCTTGGTGGGTTTATTGCCGAGCTGGAGCAATCGCTCAAGGCCGACGCGTTGCGGGCCAAGCAGAATCGACGCACGGGACGCGCGCTGTTTGCGCAAATCAGAGCCAGCGGCTATGCCGGTGGATATACCCGTGTCACCGACTTCATCCGTGCCTGGCGTGCAAGCGCGGGCAAAGAAACCAAGGCCTTTGTACCGCTGAAGTTTGATCTGGGCGAGGCGTTCCAGTTTGACTGGAGCGAAGAGGGCTTGGTGGTGGGGGGCATTTACCACCGCCTGCAGGTCTCCCATATGAAGCTATGCGCGAGCCGGGCTTTCTGGCTGGTGGCCTACCCCAGTCAGGGGCATGAGATGCTGTTCGATGCCCACACCCGCTCGTTCCGCGCGCTGGGCGGCGTGGCACGCCGTGGCATCTACGACAACATGAAGACCGCCGTGGATAAGGTCAAAAAAGGCAAGGGCCGCGTCGTCAACGCACGCTTTACCGTGATGTGCGCGCACTACCTGTTCGATGCCGACTTCTGCAACGTTGCCAGCGGCTGGGAGAAGGGAGTGGTGGAGAAGAACGTGCAGGACAGTCGCAGGCGAATCTGGATTGACGCACAGAAACTGCGCTGGGGTTGCTTTGAGGATCTCAACGCCTGGCTCGGTGAGCGCTGCCGCGCTTTGTGGCAAGAGGTGCGCCACCCCGAACACAAGCAGTTCAGCGTAGCCGAGATGCTGGTAGCCAAGAGCGCGGCGAACTCATGCCGATGCCCAGCGCGTTTGATGGCTACATCGAGCGCTCTGCAAAAGTATCGAGCACTTGTTTGGTGGCGGTGGCACGTAACCGTTACTCGGTGCCGTGTGAGTTGGCGGGCCAGCGCGTGAGCACCCGGCTGTACCCCAACAGGGTTGAAATTGCGAGCGATGAAATTATCGTCGCCCGGCATGAGAGGCTGTCAAACCGGGGGCACATCTGCTACGACTGGCAGCACTACATTGCGCTGGTGCAGCGCAAGCCCGGAGCCCTGCGCAACGGGGCACCCTTTGCCGACATGCCAGCGCCTTTACAACGCTTGCGCCAAGGGCTGATGCGCCACGATGGGGGTGACAAGATCATGGCCCAGGTGCTCAACTGCGTGTGCAGCCATGGCCTGGAGGCGGTGCTGGTGGCGGTGGAATTGGTCATCGAGTCCGGCGTGCTGAGCACCGAACACGTACTCAACGTCTTGGCGCGTCTTAACGCGACTCCCATGCCGCAATCCGTTGAGAGCAGTTTGCAACTCAGGGGGGTGCCGGTGGCCGACACAGGCCGCTATGACAGCTTGCGCGTAGGCGCCAACGCCACGATGGAGGTCAGCCATGAGTCGTGATATCAGCGCCGAGCTCAAAGGGCTGCGCCTGCATGGCATGTCCCAAGCCTGGGATGAGGTGAGCGCCCAGGAGGGTGGCGCCCATGTGGGCGTGCAAACGGGCCAATGGTTGGTCAGCCATTTGCTGCAAGCCGAGCATGCCCATCGGGCGTTCGTGTCAGTGCGCCACCAAATGAAAGCGGCCAAATTCCCGCTGCACCGTGACCTGGCGGGCTTTGACTTTGAGGGGGCCAAGGTAGATCAGAAGCTGGTCAAGCAATTGAGCACGCTGGAGTTCACCGACACGGCGCAAAACGCCGTACTCATTGGCGGGCCGGGCACCGGCAAGACGCATCTGGCCACGGCCATTGGGGTGGCGGGCATTGCCGCAAAAGGCAAACGGGTACGCTTTTATTCGACGGTCGATCTGGTCAATGAGTTGGAGCGCGAAAAGCGTGAGGGCAAAGCCGGGCGCATTGCACTGGCGCTGACGCGCATGGACCTGGTGATTCTGGATGAACTGGGTTACTTGCCCTTCAGCCAGGCCGGAGGCGCCTTGCTGTTTCACCTGCTCTCCAAGCTGTACGAGAACACCAGTGTGGTGATCACCACCAACCTGAGCTTCTCGGAATGGTCGGCGGTGTTTGGCGACGCCAAGATGACCACGGCGCTACTGGACCGGCTCACCCACCACTGCCACATCGTGGAGACGGGCAACGAGTCCTACCGGTTCAGGCACAGCACCATGGCCGCCAAGACGCGCATCAAGGCCAGGGAAAGCTCCCGCAAAGACAACAAGGCCGTGCCGACCACGCCAGTGCCAGACGAGCCATTCTGAAGCCGCGAGCAGGGGGAAATCCGCTTCGGGCTACGCCCTTCGCTCCTTTCCCCCTGCTCGAAATCAAAGACAAGGAGGCACAAGCAAAAACCAGCTACTGAGTACACTTATCCACAGTTGCTGTTTCAAAATCCAGCAACCCGCCCTGGGTCAATATTGGATCGGCAGGGTGGGTCAATATTCAATCGGCGCTGACACGCACATCTACAGACGGCCTTGTTGCACCACGGTGGGCGCGGACCCAGATACGGAGCGCTGCGGCTCACGGCCTGCCTGCGCAGGCCGGGACAGCGCGACGAAGCAAGGCTCTGCCGATGCGCCGCTAGCTAGGACCGCTGCTG
>JANMVO010000510.1:0-4490 GCA_031392805.1 Rhodoferax sp.
ACACCCTTGCCATGGAAAGCGTCTACCACCTCCCGGGTCTCTGTGACGCTAGCCGTTTCAGCGGTGACATCTTTGAACCCGAAGCCACTGGCGGGCGGCTGGCTGGTCCACAGACCGAATCCCTGCTTGGTCAGAATCCCCGACACCGAAGACACCAGCCCGGTGCGACCGCGCCCTTCGCGAATCAGCGCAGCCATGCGGCAGGTGGCCTGCACCACATAGTTATTGAAAGGCCCGCCAGCAAACGGCATGCCGCCGGTTACCGTCAAATCCCGTGTCAGTGGAATGTCAAGCTCATGCGCATAGGCTTCCACGGCAACCGGAAAGCAGCTGTAAAGCTCGACCAGATCAAGTTGGGACGGGACAATGTCCGCTGCATCCAGCGCCGCGCGGCCAGCCAGGCGGGCACCGATGCAGCCACCGAGGTCTGCGCGCGCAGACACCGGCACCATGTGGTTGGACTCCGAACTCGCCGAGGCATAGACCCACTTGCCTTGCGCAATACCAAGCGCCCGTGCCTTTGCGGCTGAGCAAATAAGCAGCGCACCGGCCTGGTCCACATTCCAGGTCGCACAATGCAGCCGGGTGTAGGGGAAGGCCTGCATCGGATTGCGATCCGATGCTTCGCTGATCTCAGCGGCGCTGAGCGGCGTTCTGCGCCATGCTTGCGGATTGCCCGCGGCAATTTCAGAAAATCGTTGGTACAGCGTGCCGAGCTTCTGGCGATGCGCGCAGACCGTCAAGCCTTCTTTCGCGCGCCAGGCCGACTCCAGGATGGCATAGAGGGCTGCTGGCATGCGCAGGCCCGCGCGCAATTCTGCCGGGTGCAACAGCTCTTCTTTTGGCTCCAGGCTCACATCGGGCGCGTCTTCCTGCTGTCTTTCCTGTGCCCGCGTGCCAAGCTGCCTGGCGCGAAGGATGCGGTGGCCTGCATCCGCACCGGCGATAAGCGCCGAATCAATTTCACCCGCCGTGATGCGGCTACAGGCGTCACCAATCAGCGATTGCTGCAGCACGCCAACGCTGGCCAGCACCGTGGTCGCCGAGTCGGCACCGATGGCATGTGCGATCTCGCCGGCCGGGTTGCGGTAGTGCCAGCGCCCCTTGGGCACGGCTATGCGCTCAACGCCCATCAATGCCAGCGCACTTCCTGCGTCGACGCCAGCGCGCCGCACGGCTTCGAGCATCAGGTCCATCGGCTCTTTGGCGCGTGCCAGTTCGTCTTCACGCTGCATGCAGGTGCCGATGCCGACGAGTACTGGCTGCTGCGGATTAAAAGTCATGGCCATCGCTGCCTGCTGCGGGTGGTACGCGCAAACTCATTGCGGATCATTCCGGCTGAATACCCGCGTCGGCCACCTTGCGGCCCCACACCTCCAGCTGGCGCTTGACCAAAGCGGCAAACGCGGGCGTGGCCGAAGGTGTGGGTTCTGCACCTGACGCCAAAATGCGCTCGCGCACCTCAGGTTTCGCCAGTATTTGCAGCAGCGTGGAAGACAGCTTGTCCGTCACTTCTTTGGGCAAGCCCGCCGGGCCGAACAAGCCGGTCCAGGCGGCCAGATCGAAGTCGCGCAGGCCCAGTGATTCCTCAATAGTCGGCAGTTCGGGCGCAAGGGCCGAGCGCTTGGCCGTGGTCACCGCCAGCGCCCGCAGGCGGCCCGATAGCAGGTGCGGCCGCGCCGACGCCAGATCAACCACCAGAAACTGCGCCTGGCCGCCGATGACATCGGTCATGGCCGCAGGGCTGCTCTTGTAGGGAATGCCGGTGGCCTCGAGTTTTTCGAGCCGGTTCAGGGCCTCAGCCGGAATCTGCACGGTGGGCGTTCCGTACGCGTAGTTGAGCTTGCCCCGGTTGGCGCGCGCGTAGGCCACAAATTCCTGCGGTGTTTTCACGGGCAGGCTGGCATTGACGGCCAGAATAAAGGGGAAGTAGGCAATGCCCCCGACCGGCGTGAAGTCTGCGATCGGGTCATACGGCAGCTTCTTGAACATGTGCGGGTTCACGGAATGCGAAGAATTCGAGGTCAGAAAAAGTGTGTAGCCGTCTGATGTCGACTTGGCCACCGCTGACGCGGCAATTTGTGCTGACGCACCGGGGCGGTTATCCACGATAAAGGGCTGGCCTAGCGTCACACGCAATTCTTCAGCAATCATTCTTGCCAGGATGTCGGTGCCACTACCAGGCCCGAAGCCGATGATGATTTTCACCGGCTTATTGGGATAAGCCGCTTGTGCGAGAGCGGGCTGGACCATGGCGACCGTGGCGCCCGCGATGACCATGGCGGATGCCATCAGCATCAAGGTCTGCGTCAGTCTGCGTTTCATGTTGTCTCCTGAAAAAAGGGGGATGCTGGTGCCGTTATGGTCGCTATCGCCGCCATGGCCGCTTGAAAATCGTTGCCAGGCCGACGTCTCAAGGCACGGCTGATGCACCTGCCAGAGCGGCAGAAGGCAGCGCAACACCTACACAGCCGCTATGGACTAGCTGCGCCACCTGCGTCTCGTCATAACCGAGTTCCGCCAGTACTTCCAGGCTGTGCTCGCCCAACTGCGGTGCCGGTCGCTGCCACGCGATGGGCTTGCCATCTGCCAGCCACGGCAGGCGCACCAAGGGAACGCCAGCAGAATCCATGAAGGTGCCGCGCTCTTCGGCCACGTCGCTGATGACGGCCTCTTCCAGTCCGCTGACGCGCGTGACGGGAACACCAGCGCGGGTAAATCGGGTGATCCAGGTTTCCGCGTCGTGCCAGCCCAGAACGCCATTCAACGCCTCCTCCAGCGCCCTTAAGTTCTGGGTGCGCGAGTGGACGTTCGCAAAGCGTTCGTCCCGCGCCAGATCAGGGGCATCCACTGCGCGCACCACGGCTTCCCACAGGCGCTGACTCGGGGCGGCAATCAGGATATCGGCATCGCGAGCGCGATAGCACTGGTAGGGTGCGGCGATGGGGTTGCCCGACCCGGCTTTGGGCGGCCGCTTGCCGGTCAGCCTGGCGGCGGACGCCTGGTAGGGAATCACACTGAAGGCGGTGTCAACCAGGGCGGTTTCCAGCGAATGGACAGACTGGCCTTTCTCCCGGGCGAGCAGGGCAGCAAGCACGCCCATCGCAATCCACTGTCCGCTGCCCAGGTCGATGAGCGAGGGCGCGCAGCGGGTTGGGGGCGAGCCCTCGTGGCCAGTCATTTGCATGATGCCAGTAAAGGCCTGCACCAGCGGGTCATAGCCCGGCATCGCCCGCCCCGTGGCACCGTTGCCAAAGGCGTTCAGGTCGTAGTACAGAAGGTTGGGGTTGATGGCGCGCGCGGCTGCCTGGCCAATGCCAATGCGCTCCGCCACACCGGGTCGCATACTTTGAATCACCACGTCTGAACGCGCAATCAATGCCATGGCGACTTCGACACCGGCAGACTTTTTCAGGTCTATCACCATCCCGCGCTTGCCCGCGCCCATATGCCGGTACGACAGGCTCATGCCGTCTACAAAGGGCGGCCAGGCGCGGGCATCGTCGCCTTGCGGTGGTTCCACCTTGATCACGTCGGCCCCCAACTGGGCCAGGATCATGGTGCCGTAAGGCCCCGCAATGTTGGATGAAAAATCGGCAATCCTCACGCCCGCCATCGGCTGCAGCGTAGATGTGTGCGATGTGGGGATTGAATGATGTGGCATGACGCTTTAATTCTCAGGAAGGAATGTCTGCGCCGGTGGATTGCGCGGGTTGCTGACTTTTGAGGGTGTCGTAGCAAGGAAATTGCAGCGTGAGCAACTCGGCACCCCCTGGGCCTGCTGCCAGCAAAACCGGCGGCTCATCCGCAGACACCCAAATGCATGACCAAAGCGGCAATGCTTCGGAGCCCATCACAACAGAGCCGCCAACCACTACATAAAAACGGCCTGCCAGACAGCCGGGTAGCGGCGGTTCAAGCGGCGCGGACGGTGGCAGGCGCGACAGGCACACCGCCAGTCCGTTGGCATCCGGAGCAATCAGCAGCTTTTGGGAAGTGCTTGCAGCAGCCGCCAGCACGTCGGCCTCTGACAGCGTCACCGGATCGCTGATGATCTGAAATTTGACAGCTGCAGGGTCAACCGTGGTGTTCGGATTGGAGAGGTAGTGCGCGCCGCGTTCAAGCTGCTGCAGCAGCGTGAGGTAGGACAGCCCCTTGGGGCCTGACGCGATGGGGCCATAGGCGGTTTTCCCGCGCGCAAAGTGGACGGTGATGGGCTCAAGCTTGTGGCTGCGTCCCAGCGTGCCGCTGCCGGCGACCATCACCTGAAACTGGTCGTTGGTATGAAAGTGCGGCGGCAGCAGCACCTCGGGTGGCTGGTCGATGAGATAGGCATGCGGCCCATCCGCCATGCCCCCGCCAGCGATGATGTTGGTGCGGCCATACACGTCGCCGGTAAGAATGGTCACTGCCTGGCGGTGCGTCCGCGCGGCTTCGAAATTTCCGCTCATGCTCATTTTGAGACTCCTTTGTGGATGGACGTCGAGAGC
>JANMVO010000512.1:0-2531 GCA_031392805.1 Rhodoferax sp.
GTGTAGGTAAAGCTGTAGTGCCCGCTGAGCATGGCAAACAGCACCGGCAGGGTGAAGTAGGTGTTGTGCACGCTGCGCTGCTTGCCGCGCTTGCCGTGGACCGGGTCTACCGGCTGCCCGGCCTTGATCGACTCAATCACCTTTTTCTGACCTGGAATGATCCAGAAAAACACGCTGGCGCTCATGCTGGTGGCCAGCATGGCACCGACCAGCAGGAAGGCCGCGCGCCCGGCAAACCAGTGGCAGGCCAGCCAGGACGCAATGCACACCAGCACCAGCACCAGCGCGCCCACAATCGCGTCGCCATTCCTGCGCTGGCCAAAAATACGGCATGACGCGTCGTACAGAAGCCAGAACACCACCAGGAAAGACAGCGCTACCGCGATCGCCATGGCGGCCGGCCAGTCCATGCGGGATTTGTCGATCAGGTAGGTGCTGGCACTCCACAGGTAGGACACAGTGAACAGTGCAAAGCCGGAAAGCCAGGTGGTGTAGCTCTCCCAGTAAAACCAGTGCAGGTGGCTGGGCAGTTTGGGCGGGGCCACATTGAACTTCACAGGGTGATAAAAGCCGCCACCGTGCACCGCCCATAACTCACCGCTGACGCCCTGTTTTTTCAGGTCTTCATCGACCGGTGGTGTGAGGCTGCTGTCCAGAAAAACAAAATAAAACGAAGAGCCGACCCAGGCGATTGCGGTGATGACATGGACCCAACGCAACAGCAGGTTGCCCCAATCCAGAAGATAGCTTTCCATAGACCTCAGCCTTTCACCGCAGCATTTTGTTCACGAAAGTGTATGCAGCGCCAGGAATTCGATTCACATTACGTCGAATTCTGATCGCTCAATGGATTGATGCCACGCAAGATTTGAGCCGCCACCGACAGCGCAATCACCTCAGGCTCTTTGCCGGTGATGCCGGGTATGCCAATCGGGCAGGTCACGCCATCCAGCTCAGCCGCGCTAAAGCCGCGCGCTGCCAGGCGGTGGCGAAACGTGGCCCATTTGGTCTTGCTGCCAATCAGGCCCACGCAGGGCAGATCGCCGTGCACACGCTGACGCGCCAGGCAGGCAGCGACCACATCCAGGTCCTCGGCGTGGCTGAAACTCATGATCACCACCTGCGACCCTGGCGCAAGCTGGGCCACCGCCGCATGCACCGAATCGGAGTGCTCACAGGTCGCATTGTCTGGCACCGTGCTGGGGAAAATTTCATCACGGCTGTCGATCCAGGTCACCTGCACCGGCAGGCTCCCCAGCACCTGCACCAGCGCTTTGCCAACATGCCCGCCGCCGAACAGGGCCACTGGCGGCAACGCGCGCCTGAGCCGCTGGGTGAGCGACGCCACATCGTGTGCGCTCACCAGTTCGTAGAGCAGGTGCACCTCGCCGCCACAGCATTGCCCCAGGTTGGGACCCAGGGAGTACCGAATCACCGGGCGAACAATGGAAGGCGAAGTATGGGCGAGGACATTTGACCCTGACGCCTCTGCCAGGGGCAGCGCCACAGCCGGGTCCGCACTGCCGCGCAATCTGCGGCGCGCCTCGTCAATGCTTTGAAACTCAAGCTGGCCTCCGCCAATGGTGCCCACAACCGCACCCGCAAAAACGGCCATCCAGGCCCCCTGCCCACGCGGCACCGAGCCGCGCGTGGCATGCACGCTGACAAGGCAGGCGCCTTCGCGCGCAAGTCTGTTGAGAAAATAGTCTTGCCTGTTCAATCGCTCGCACCTTTGGAAACGTAAAGTGCCAAAAACTTCTGGCGTTGCTGTTGAGGAACTTCCGAATAACCCATCTCGCGTCCGTGTAGTTTGGGTCGGGATGGGACGCAAGGCGGATTTTGCAGTCATTCGCCGTCGCTCTTAGCAAGGAAGGCAACGCCGCAGATCGCACGGGGCCACACTTTCACGCGCCGCGAGGGGCTGCAGGATGCCCGCTGGCCTTTTATACTTCACATTGCGCTGACCATGGCGCAGTCAACATGCACGGGAACCAACACAGACTCTTGAAGGGGAGGCGCACCATGAAACAATACTTTGAAAGCCGTCTTGCCCGGCTGTGGGCAGCAAAAGCTGGTGCGGTTGTGGCCCTCGCGGGCTGCACTTCAACACCACTGCCACCGTCTGTGTCGACCGCCACGGCACCCACTCGATCATCACCATCATCACCATTGTCCACACCACCGCTTCGCCCGAGGGCTGCCGCGCCCGCTGCCAAAGCGTCAGTGGCGACCACCGCGCTGGATTACCGCCGCGACGCCGCCAGTCACCTGTATGGCCACAACACCGAACGCATTTTCCCGGGCAAGCTGCCCGCAAACCTGTATGCCATTGGCGTGCTGCAGGTTGAAGTGGACCGCCGCGGCAATGTCGGCCGCCTGAACTGGATGCGCGCACCCACGCATGCGCCCGAAGTAGTGGCTGAAATTGAGCGCACCGTCCGCCAGGCTGCGCCCTTTCCGGCACCCGCGCGCATGGGCCGTGTCACCTACACCGACGTCTGGCTGTGGGACAGCAGTGGCCGATTCCAGCT
>JANMVO010000540.1:0-1566 GCA_031392805.1 Rhodoferax sp.
TGCGCGAGTTATCCTGGGCCAGCTTGAACCAGCCCCGGCACGCCAGCGCCACCTGAGGGTTTAGCTCAATCGCGCAGGTTTTCATGCGCAGCACCTTGTGGCAGTACTTGGTCAGCGATGCGGCCCCCAACCCAAGCTGCAGGGCCTGGCGCTTGGGCAGGGTAGCCACATCCACAAACAGCAGCCAGGCCATCATGCGCTGGATGTACTCGTGCACCAGCACCGTAGGCGCGTCCATCAGCATGGAGCCCTGAACCCACTCGGTGCCCAGATGCAGGTGGCGGATCGGGCCTTCGTCAGAGAAGTTGACTTCGGGGTGCGTGGGTTGGCTTTTTTTCAAGATGGGCCATTATTACAAGCTCAGTTACAGTCCCATTGACAGGCTCAGTGACAGGCTCAGACATCACGACCGCCACCCGTACGGCAACCCCGGGCGCTCACAGTAATCCCGCAGCCGCCACCACCTCACGCCAGGCCGCCAGTTTGCGCTCAAAACTCCAGTTTGCATTGGCCGGGCTGGTGGAAGGCAACCGGTACACCGGCAGGCCCAATGCTGTCGTGAATTTGGCATGCTTGAAGCTCTCGCCACCGTTGTGTGCGATGGCGCTGAGTTGCGGGCAGCCGTGCTTGAGGCTGGCGAAGTCATTGACCTCGGCGCTGCGGATGGCGGAGTCCAAACTGCCCTTGCGTTCGCAGGCGGCATAGACATCCCACAGCCCTACACCAAGGCCCAGCAGCCATTCAATACGTTTTTGATAGCTAACTATGCATGATGGATAAGGGCTAGAGGCAAATATGACCCTAAAAATAGGCCAGAAGTGGTTTTGCGGGTGCCCATAGTACTGCTGCGCCGCCAGTGAGGCCACACCAGGGAAGCTGCCCAGCACCAGCAGCCGGGTGTTGTTGGAGAAAATGGGTGGCAAGCCTGTCAGGCGTTGCGGTTGAATCACGCCGTCGGTCATGCAGTTTTGCATGCGCTTGGGCCAAAAAATGCGGCGAGATGCCATCTCAACGGGCAGCAGACTTGTGCAATGGCCTTCACAGTGCGTTTGTAAGTGCGCCTGCGTTGAACCCGTCAAATGCCGTGACACTGTCCGCCTTGGTCCAGACGCCAACGCTGCCCGCGCCGCCAATGTGGCTGTCTTGCGTGTCGATGTAGCGCTTGCCATCGAGAAAAACCTTGATCCGCGTGCCCTTGAATTCAACGCGCAGGTCATGCCAAACGAGCGGTGCCACCGGAGCATCCACGTACTGGATGGTGTGACGCGTTCCATTCTGGGTGTAGTAGAGCGACAGGTTGTTTTCCAGCGCGTTGGCCCGGGCCACGTAGTAGTTGTCGCTATTTTGCCAACGCCAGACCAAGCCGCCGGCCTGGTCTTGCTTGCCCGACAGTGACTTGAACCGCACTTCGGCAAAGCCATCTGCCAGATTGATCTCAGGCTTGACGCACCAGGGATAGGCAGCGGTGCCGGATTGTTTGATGACCGGCCTGCCGAGGGTCGGGTCGCCCTCCATTGCCCATTTGGGTGAACCGGCGCCTGTCGCGCCACATTGCCAGCCCGGCGG
>JANMVO010000530.1:0-2393 GCA_031392805.1 Rhodoferax sp.
GCCGCTTTCGTCCTGCCCGGTCTCGACCAGCACGTCGGAGGTGTAGGTGCCGGCGTAGATGGTGTCGTAATCAAAGCTGCCGTCGGCCTTGGTGACGTGCTGGGCCATCAGGCGGCCGTTGGCGTCGTAGCGGTTGACACGGGAAATGGCGCCGTTGGCGTCACTCTGCCCGCCGGCGTTCAGGGCGGCGATGTAGGCGGCCGGCAGGCTGCCGGCGGCGGTACCAGCGGGGCCGTTTCTGACCAGGCGACCGGCGCCGTCGTAGGCGCGTACGTCCAGCAAGATGGCCTGGCTCGGATCAAGTGGGTTCAGGTTGACGTCAAACCCGCCGGTGGCGACCGTGGACAGGCGCTACTGAATTGATAGCTGCTTGCGCATGATTTGCCTGGGCTGCAGGGCTGTTTAGCATCCAAAACAGCCTGAAAGAGTGTTGGACCTGGTTTTGAAGCGGGACTAGCTTCAAGGAATGGGCTTACTGATCAAATCGATAGGCTGATTCTGTGCCACTTCGGCTTGCAGCCTCCATATCTCGTGCGCGGGCAGCTATTGAAATAATAGCAACCATCGACAAAACTATCTTTGCTTGCTTTACTTCGATGGCATTGCCGATTTTGGGAGTCGGCACCGGCACGCCAGACATGCTATTGCAGCTTGGACACTTCGGCGTTGTAAAGCATCCAGGCAGCTTTTTGGCCCTTGTCCTTTTCTCCGGCATCGAATGCCGCGAACATCTCCAACAGCTTGCCATCAATGAACTCGGCCTGCTCTAGGTCACGCTTGAGCTGGGGGCGGATTGCTGCCCACAAACCTTTGATGTCTGCCATATGAGCCTCATATCCATCGCTCCATTCAGGGTATTCGTCGGGCGCGTCCGAGGTCGCAACAGCGATCTGTCCAGCAAAGTCTGCAAGCATTTCACGCAATGACATCACAACCCCCGTCCACTTGAGCGCACCGGGTTAAATGGCTGAATCGTTGTGCGCGGAATTACGTATGATCCGCCGCCGGGCATGTTGGTCGGGCGGATGATCAGGTAGTTCGCGTCCGGACGAATGGCATTCCACTTCATGATCTGCTCCGTGTAGCCGCTCTTGGGTGCCAACGTAGTGTCGGCAAACAGGTTGTAGCCCAGGCGGTTGTCCGGGATACCGCGTCCTTCTACCAGGTCGCTGCGGATACTACGGTTTACGGCCCAAATATTTGAGGCCATGCTGTCATTAATGCCCTCAGCACCGGCGAACCGGCGAAGTTGACCTCGAACCTCTAAGTCGATGTAACTGCCAAGGGCTCGCGCGTAGTCGCCTTCTTTGACTTGTAGCTCACCCCGTGCAATGGCGTCCACACCCTTGGTGTAAGCCTTGTCGGTCGTCTGTTGCTGCACGTCCAGCACGCGCTTTTCAAACTCCAGCACTGTCATTTGCGACTTGCCTAAACGCATGCTTTGGTAGTTTTCGCCCCAAGTCTCTTGCAGTCGTTTGTCACGCACAAAGCCTTCATAGCGGTTTTGCAATTCATCCACGGTTGAGCCGTAATCACGTGCTATCGCACCGCCTTCAACCCACGCCTGGCGATATTCGGTTGGCACGTTTTTCATGCCCGCTTCCGTCATGCGCTGGCGCATGTTGCCGATTTGGCTTTCTGCTTGCATACGACCCATCTTACTCATGTCCTGTTGCAAGCCAGCCAGATCGGGAAGCACACCGAATGGATCTGCACCAACGTTTAGGGCTGCGTCCCAGTTGCCATTGCGTACCATCTCGAAACCACCGCTGCCAATGCCACGCGGCGCACCTCGCGCGGGCCCGCCTGTCTGAAACAACTGACCGCCGCGCAACGACTCTTCACGAGCTTCTTGGCCCAGAACTTCCAGTTGAACTTGCCTCTCAACATCGCGCTTGCGCATAGCCAATTCACCGGCGCTAAAGGCGGTCGGCGTTGTCTCGAATTGGCTAGCCGACAAAGCTGCCTCATTAGCGGCTGCAGCTTTAATTCCGCTGTTTACTTCCCTGTTCCACTGGATCACCGTCTCATTGGAAAATTTAATGCCAATGCCGCCCCCGCCCAGGCGCAGGCCGCTGCCGCCGCCCATGCGGGTGGGTGCTGATTCGGTCTCGTTCTGGTAAGCAATCTCGCTTTGCCGGAAGCTGGTTTTGGCGGCTGCGTTGTCGCGCTGGGTTTGCGCGGCTTCCTGCTCGTTGATGAAATTGCCCAGCCGGTCTTCCTGCTGGCCACCTTGGCGGATCTGTTGCCCCAGGCTGGAGCCCAACGCATTGCCGAAGGCGTCTGATGCAATTTGCTGCACGCTGACGCGCCCGCCTCTAGCCAGCGCAGTGGCGGTGCCAGCGGCCAGCCCGGTCAGGCCGGCTTTGAAGATTTGTTCGCCCGTGCTGCTG
>JANMVO010000565.1:0-2070 GCA_031392805.1 Rhodoferax sp.
GCCTGCTCAAAATCCCTCAGCAAATCCGCGCTCTCCTCCAGCCCCACCGACAGCCGGATCAGCCCATCGGCAATGCCCATGGCCGCCCGCACCTGGGCACCGGCTTCCCAGAAGATGGTCGGGGCCACGGGGATGATCAAAGTGCGGGTGTCGCCCAGGCCGGTGGCGACCACGGGGTGTTTCAGGCGGTTGATAATGGCCAGGCAGGCCGCTTCATCCCCCAGCTCAAACGACAGCAGCCACGAGCCGGCGCTGAAATGCGCTTTGGCAATGGCGTGCTGCGGGTGCGATTCCAGCATGGGGTAATGCACCCGGTTCACCGCTGGGTGGTCTTCCAGAAACCGGGCCAGTTGCAAAGCCGAGGCACTGGTTTGCGCGACCCGCAAGGCCAGTGTTTCTGCACCCACGCTGATCTGATGCGCGTGCTCTGACGACAGCGTGCCGCCCATGTCGCGCAGTCCTTTTTTGCGGATTTGCTGCAGGCCCCATTGGCGCGGGTCACCTTTCCTGTAGCTGGTAAAAATATTGGGATAGATTTCCCAATTGAACAGGCCGGTGTCTGTCACAGCGCCGCCCAGCGCCGAGCCGTGTCCTGCGATGGTTTTGGTCAGTGAATTGATGACCAGGCTGGCACTTACGCTGCTGGGGCGAAACAAAAACGGTGACGTGATGGTGTTGTCCACCCCATAGACCAGGCCTTTGTCGGCGCACAACTTGCCAATGTTGGCGAGATCGGGAATTTGGGTGCCGGGGTTGGCAATGGTTTCCACAAACACCATGCGGGTGTTGGGCTGGATGGCGGCAGCCACCTTGTCGGCCTGGGTTGCGTCCACCGTGGTGACCCCGATGCCCAGATCGCGCAACGTCCCCAGCAGGCTGTTGGTGTTGCCAAACACAAACTGGCTGCACACCAGATGGTCGCCCGCCTTGAGCAAAGTCAAAAAAGTCGCGGTGATGGCCGCCATGCCGGTGGCAAAACTCACGGTGCCCAGGCCCTGCTCCATCTGCGTGATTTTGGACTCAAGCGCGGCGGTGGTGGGCGTGCCCTGGCGTGCATAGTTGTAGCCGCCTTTGAGCGTGCCCTGGAACACCCCGATGAGATCTTCGACCCGCTCGTAGCCGTATTGCACCGAAGTGTGAATGGGCTTGTGAATGCCGCCATGCTCCACGCCAAAGTGCTGGTCTGCGTGGACGATTTTTGTGGTGAATCCGGTTTGGCTCATCTTGCTCATGGGGTACCCACTTTATCTCTGTAAAACTTCGGGCAGGCCCGCTTTGGCTTCGCTGATTTTCGCCTCGGTTATTCTTGCCTCGGTCAGCGTCCCCAGCACCAGCCGCAACTGCCGTTGGCAGCGCGCCGCCAGCGCCTGGTCATGCGTGACCAGCACAAACGCCGTGCCCTGGTCCCGCGCCAGTTGCAGCATCAGCTCGAACACGCCATTGGCGGTATTGCGGTCCAGGTTGCCGGTGGGCTCGTCGGCCAGCACACAGGCGGGCTGCGTCACCAGCGCACGCGCAATCGCCACGCGCTGGCGCTCGCCGCCGGACAGCTCGGCCGGGCGATGGTGCAGACGATCCTGCAAACCGACACTTGCTAATATGTTAGTAGCTATCTGTGCACATTCCGCTTGGGGTAGACGGCGAATCCATAGCGGCATGGCGACATTGTCAAGCGCCGTGAACTCGGGCAGCAGGTGGTGAAACTGGTAGACAAAACCGAGGTGCTGGTTGCGCAGGCGGCCCTGCTCTGCCGCGCTTTGCGTTGCGATGTCCCGGCCCTTGAGCAGCACCTGCCCGCTGGTCGGCGCATCTAGCCCGCCCAGCAGATGCAACAGCGTGCTCTTGCCCGAGCCTGATGCACCGACGATGGCCACGGTTTCGCCCGCGCGGATGGTCAGGTCAACGCCTTGCAGCACGGCGACGTCCAGGCGGCCTTCGGTGAAGCGTTTGGTGATGGCCTGGGCCTGGAGCACAACGGCACCGCCCTCACCCCTGCCCTCGCCCAGGGGAAAAGGGAGTAAAGCTTCCAAGGGCGTCAGGTCCGCCACTGAGGCGATACCGGGATCAGTG
>JANMVO010000581.1:0-10958 GCA_031392805.1 Rhodoferax sp.
GTGCGCTGAATCAGCCGCGCACCCAGATGCTGCTCCAAGTCAGTCACCAGGCGTGTCACCGACGCGGGCGACATGTCCATCGCCCGTGCAGCCGCCGCAAAGCCACCTTCGTCGATGACTTGCAGAAACACACGCATTGATAACAGTCGGTCCATGGTCCACCCAATTAAATTTCAATGGGACTATTGTTGCAGTTTGCGCAACGGACCATTACTGACCCAGTGGTTTTTAATTTGACCAGCCGACCTAAAATTCAACCCATCGACGAATCGCAAACAAACCAGCGAGCCGCCGAGACTGGACAGGACGAGATTGATGAAGCCCGCCATGCCCGGAAATAATTTAACTTTTAAAGGAAACTCATCATGACATCAATTTTTGCAAAATCCGCCTCTACCACCGCGTCCACCGTTGTTCTGGCGCTCGCCGCCTTGGGTTCTGCCGGCAGCTTTGCTGGCAACAACACTGCAAAAAACACCGACGGCGAATTGCTTTTTCCTGTCTTTGCCAGCACCATGACCCGTGCTCAAGTACGCGCCGACTACTTTCAGGCGGTCAAGGCTGGACAGATTATTCAAACCACGGAAGGAACGACGCTGAAAGCGCCCACGTTTGTCAGCACCCGCTCAACTGCCGAGGTTCACGCTGAAGCTGTTGTCGCGCCGCACACGCAGGTCTTCGGTTCGATCTAGAGTCACACTCTGACAGCGCCTGGCCCGCACATCGGTGCGTTTACAGGAGCCCAGTGCCATTCAAAAAAAAGCCCAGCCAGGCGGTGCCCGGCGGGGCTTTCTCCACTCTGGCCACTATGGCCACTTCGCCATTTGCGGGCATTGTTCTTTTTCTTCAAGCCGCCGAAGCCACGGCCTGCTGCATGGCCGCCAGCAACGACTGCGGGTCTTGCGCGCCCGACACCGTCACTTGCCGGTTAAAGATAAAAAACGGCACACCGCTGACGCCCATCTGGCGCGCCTGGGCGTCGGCCTGCGCCACTGCGTCAAGGTGCGTGGCATCACTCACGTAGGCGCGCGCCGCATCTCCGTCCAGCCCTGCTTCCACAGCAATCTGCACCAATACATCAATGCTGCCAATGAAGCGCCCTTGCACGAAATAAGCCTTCATGAGGCGCTCTTTCACGTCGCTGCCGACAAGGTTGTCGGCACCATTGCCGCTGTCTTGCTGCGCAAACGCGATCAGCGCATGCGCCGCCAGCGTGTTGGCCTGCTGCTGAATGCCATCAAACTTGAGGTCAAGTCCTACCGCAGCACCGGCGGCATGCACGCGCGCATAAATTAGCGCCGCACGCTGCGGCCCGCCAAACTTGTTTTCCAGATACTGTTGGCGGGGCATGCCCGCTTCAGGCAGGTCCGGGTTGAGCTGAAATGGGTGCCAGCGAATCTGCACGGGTGGCAAGTCAGAGGCTTGCGGCAATGCAAGCGCTGCTTCAAGTTTGCGCTTGCCGATGTAGCACCAGGGGCAAACCACATCCGACACGATATCGATGGTGAGGGCGGGGTTGGGGTTAGGGTTGGTCACAAAAGATTTTCTATCGCAAATTCAGGCACAAATCGGACATAAATAAGGCGCTAGCCCTCGTATTATATGCATAGTTAGCTATTAATATAGTAGTAACATGGATCGCCGTTACACCTCTGCACGTTTTGTTTTTATTTGAAATTGAATTCGCCAGCGCCGCCTGAATTTGTCCAACACTGTGGCGGTGGCCATGTTCGAAGCCTGGCGGCAGAACCGGTTTCAGGGGTAGGCGCGGGTGATTGACTCTGCTACGCACACCGGTTTGGCGATGCCTTCCCGCTCCACCGATACGGCCCAGGTCAACTGGGAACCGTTTTTGTCCACCGGCTCGACTTTCAGCAAAGTGATGCGCGCGCGCAGTCGGCTGCCCACCGGGACGGGCGAGGTGAAGCGCACTTTGTTGAGCCCATAGTTCACGCCCATGCCTTTCTGAACAATGGTGAAAGACGACGCAAAGAATCTGGGCAAGAGTGACAGCGTGAGAAAGCCGTGTGCAATCGGCGCGCCAAATGGGCCGGATTTGGCCCGTTCCACATCGACGTGGATCCACTGGTGGTCACCCGTGGCTTGTGCAAACTGGTTGACCTGCTCCTGGGTGATGGTGATCCAGTCGCTCAGGGCAATTTCCTGGCCTACATGGGACGCGAGTTCAGAAATGGTCTGGAATGTTTTCATGGCATGAATGTAGGGGTAGTGCGGTTTGCCTGTCAAGCCAGCGATACGGCCTGCATCATTTGTCCAGCCAGGCGCAAATTGGTGCCCATTGCACCAAATCCTTCTCCACCCGGCCAGGTGCCACGTCGAACAGCGTCAGCCCACGTGCAGCCAGATGCACATAATTTTGAGTGTCGCGCACGTTACCCAAGACCGGCAGGCCGAGCGTGTCGACAAACTCATGCAGATGGTCGCTGGCGATGGTGCGCGCATCGACCTGCATTCCCACCAGGCCAATCTGCAATTTGTCCGCATGCTTGCTGCTCATGAGCAAGTCCAGAAAAGCCCGCGTGGCAAAAATGTCAAACACGCTGGGCTGTAGCGGCACGATCACCTTGTGCGCCATCTTCATCACGTCGTTGAAACGCCAACAATACAACGTTGCCCACCGTCGTCCTTGAACTTTGCGCTATGTTATCGCCATGGAAAATACTCCCACCTGGCTGATCAACAGTTTTATTTACCTCAGCGCCGCCGTCATTGCGGTGCCGCTGTCCAAAGCCCTGGGCCTGGGAGCCATCATTGGTTACCTTGCGGCGGGCATTGCTATTGGTCCCTGGTGCCTGGGGCTGGTGACCAATGTTGAAGACATTCTGCATTTTGCCGAGTTTGGCGTGGTGCTGATGCTGTTTTTGGTGGGGCTGGAGCTGGAGCCCCGCCGCCTGTGGAGCATGCGTCACCCAATTTTTGGCTGGGGCAGCGCACAGGTTCTGGCCTGCGCGGCCGTGCTCTTCATCGGCATCTATGCCCTTGGCAGATGGGCACCAGGCATTTTTGGCGGCTGGCGCACACCTGTGGTGGCGGCGCTGGGACTGGCGCTGTCCAGCACGGCGATTGCCCTGCAGGTGATGGGCGAGCGCAACATGCTGCCCACGTCCAGTGGGCAAGCGGGCTTCTCCATCCTGTTGTTTCAGGACGTGGCCGCTATTCCCATTTTGGCGCTGCTGCCGTTGCTGGGTGGCAATTCAAGCCCTTCTTCGCAAGAAAATGAGGCCATTGCCCTTGCCTGTATTGCATTGGAAGCTATACAAATAATAGCCGTTATCGCTGGCATCGTCATAGGCGGCCGGCTGCTCCTGCGTCCGCTGTTCCTCTGGATTGCCCGCTCCAAAACCCCTGAAATATTCACGGCGGCGTCACTGCTTCTGGTGGTCGGCATCTCCGGCCTGATGCAACTGGTGGGTTTGTCTATGGCGCTGGGGGCTTTCCTGGCTGGCGTGCTGCTGGCCGAGAGCGAATACCGACGCGAGCTGGAAACCGACATCGAGCCTTTCAAGGGCTTGCTGTTGGGCCTGTTTTTCATGGCCGTGGGGATGAGCATTGACTTTGGCGTGTTGCTTCGTTCGCCCGGCTTGATGGCCGCCTTGGTGCTCGGGTTTGTGACCATCAAAGGTGTCGTGATCTACGCGCTGGCCAAGGCCATGGGTCTGCCGTTTCAGGACCGGCCGGTGTTCACGCTGCTGCTGGCGCAGGGCGGAGAATTTGCGTTTGTGGTGTTTCAGGCGGCGTCGGGTGCCAAGGTATTTCCGCCAGAGACTGCGTCCCTGCTGATTGGCGCGGTGGCGGTGTCGATGCTGCTCAGCCCGCTGGTGCTGGTGGCCATCGACAAGTTGCTGCTGCCGCGTTTTGCCAATTGCGGCGTGCCGGTGATGGAAGAAATTTCCGAGTTGCAGGAGGCTCCCATCCTCATCGCCGGCTTCGGGCGTTACGGGCAAATTGTGGGGCGCCTGCTGCTGGCCGAAGGCCATTCCTGCACCGTGCTTGACCATGACACCGAGATGATCGAAGCCGCCGCCCGGTTTGGCTACCGCGTGTTTTACGGCGATGCCTCGCGGCTCGATCTGCTGCGCACTGCAGGAGCGGCCAAGGCAAAAATCATCGTCATTGCCGTCGACGGCAAGGACCAATCCCTGAAAATTGCCGATCTTGTCCACGCGCACTTCCCAAACCTGCAAATCGTGGCGCGTGCACGCGACGTCACCCACTGGCATGAGCTGCGCGACCGCGGTGTGATGCGGGTGCAGCGCGAGATGTTTGAGAGCAGCCTGTTAAGCGGGCGCAGCGTGCTGGAACTGCTGGGTCACAACCCCGAGCAGGTGACGCAAACCGTCCAGCGCTTTCGACAACACAACCTTGAACTTTTCGAAAAAATGCACCCCCACTACAAAGACAGCGCCAAGCTCATCGCCACCGTCAAACAGGGCCGCCAGCAGTTTGAAGAACAGATGGCCCAGGAGCGGGCTCAGGCGGCGCAGCAGAGACCGGACGGCGCAACTCAGAAACAGAAAACCGCTTGAATTTTTTATTAAATAGGGCTGTAGCCCTTGTGTATATTAAATAGTTAGCTATGTTTTATATATCATTTTTCAAACTGGCAAAGGCAGATGCTTTGTCAAGTCGGCAATGCACCGGTCGCCCTTCAAGTTCGCCAGCGTAGCGCGCCTGGCGACGAAGTCATCAACACCGTCAACACCCTTGCAACACGACCGCCGATGGGCTGCGCGCCGCCTATACCTGGTATGCCACCTGAGATTCCGCCAATCCGCGTGGGCGCAACTGCGCCGCCGCGCGCCATCTGCTGACCATTCCAGATAACAGATAACATGTCCATGACATGCAGCCCAATATTTCAACCATAGTTGTTAACTACAATGCTGGCGAACTATTGCGTGCCTGTATTGATTCGCTGCTGAATTGCCCATTTGAAGTGCAAATTATCGTGGTGGACAATGCGTCGAAAGATGGCAGCTTGAATGCCTTGCTGGGCTTGACATCCGTTCAAATCGTTCGGAACCCAAGCAACATCGGTTTTGCTGCGGCCTGCAATATTGGGACCCGCCTTGCATCTGCGCCATTCCTCCTGTACCTGAATCCGGATTGCTTTTTCAATCCAGGTGCCTTGGCTGGACTATTGGACGCAATGAATTCAGATGGGCGCGTTGGCATGGTTGGCGGCTTTCTTACCAATGTGGACGGAACAGAGCAAGCGGGTGGCCGCAGGGCAGTACCTACCCCTTGGCGTTCTTTTGTTCGTGCATTTGGACTTGCGCGTTTTTCGGATCGTTGGCCGCGCCTGTTTTTTGATTTTCACCTGCACAATCAAAAGTTGCCAGAACACGCGATTGAAGTGGAGGCAATTTCTGGTGCCTGCATGATGGTCAGACGTGAGGCAATGCAAGATGTTGGGGAGTGGGATGAAGGCTATTTTCTGCACTGTGAAGATCTGGATTTGTGCATGCGTTTCAGACAGCATGGATGGACGATTTTGTTTATTCCATCGGCGCAAATTACCCATGTGCTGGGGGTGTGCAGCAGAAGCCGGCCCGTGTTTGTTGAATGGCATAAGCACAAAGGCATGATACGTTTTTATCGCAAGTTTTTTCAGCATCAGTACCCGAGCTTTCTGATGGGCTTGGTGGGGGCAGGCGTGTGGCTGCGATTTGGCCTTGTGGCGCTTTATTCCATGGCCAAGCGTATCGGCCGGGCACTGGGCATCGGGCGTGACTGACGCCGAAACCCAAAACCGTGTCGGTGTTCTTGGCGCCACCAGTCTGGTGGGAGCGTGCCTTCTCCCCATGCTGGGCAAGACTGGGGCGCAGGTGACGGCGTTCTCGCGAAGCCCGATGCTCAGGCCGCGTGAAAACGGTGTCGCGTGGCACCCACTTTGTGCAGCACCCCTTGCTGACGCGCCCAATGTTTCTATCGGATCCTGGGTCTGTTTGGCACCTATTGGGGTGCTGCTGGATTACTTTGACCTGCTTGAAGCGCACGGCGTACGACGCGTTGTCGTGCTGTCTTCCACCAGTATTTTCACCAAGAAAGATTCTATTGACCCGCACGAGCAGGCGATCGCGCAAAAGCTTGTGGATGCGGAAAAACGGGTGCGTGCGTGGGCGCAAAGGCGCGGCGTGGAATGGGTGATTCTGCGTCCCACACTGATTTATGGCTTGGGACTGGACAAAAATATCACCGAGATCGCCCGCTTCATCCAGCGTTTTGGTTTCTTCCCCGTATTTGGCAAGGCAAACGGCCTGCGCCAGCCGATCCATGCTGCGGATGTCGCAGCCACCTGTCTGGCCGCTTTGCAACGGCCTGGCGCGGCAAACCAGACCTACAACATTTCCGGTGGCGAGACCCTCACCTATTGCAACATGGTCAGGCGGGTCTGCTCTTGCCTGGGCCGCCGTGCGTATTTGCTGCCCGTGCCACTTTGGACTTTCCGCCTCGCGGTGAAGGCGCTTCGCCGCCTGCCACGCTATCGACTGTGGTCGGTTGCCATGGCCGAGCGTATGTGCCGCGATTTGGTGTTTGACCACGCTGAGGCAGCGCGAGACCTGGATTTCAATCCCAGGCCATTTTTGCTGACGGCAGGAGATTTGCCAACGTGATCAGTGCTTTAGCATCCGGTTTACGGCGACCACCGCCTCGGCATCAGCCCCTCCCACCAGGGCGAGCAGGCGGATTCTGGATGTCAGGTACACATAGCGTGCCTGTGTCAAGTCGTGTAATACAACCATACGCTGTTGCTCGGCATTCAACTCGTCAATCAGCTTGCGACTGCCGGCCTGCAAAGACTTGCGACTTGACTCGCCTTGTCATGCACGGGGGTGGCCAGGCGGTGAACTCGGATGGTCAGTGTTTTGGCCACATCATCGGGCTCAGTATCGCGGCATGAGGCAAACAATCCGCTCGCCAGCGCGCTGGCCGTCAGGGATAAAACACCAGAATCCGGTACCCGGCAATTTGATCTGCACCGCCTCCGGGTCGAACAGTCAAAACAACAGCACCTGCCCATTCAGAGCCTGCGGCCAGTACATTCGACGTGGCGCCAAATTCTGCGGGCAAGAAAACGCGGCGCATTGCAGGCTGGTCCTGCGAGTCGGTCAGCGTCAATTCAAGCGCGGGCATGGCAAGCTCAATGGCGGCGTTATTTTTGATGGTCAAGCTGAGGCGGTACGCATCGCCACGCAGCTTGCTGAAAGTGGAACTGTCAATCACGATGGAATCAATTTGCCGCAATGCGGAAACTCGACAGCCCACGACCGAGCAGACCGCGGCCAGCGCAGGCCGGGCATTTGACACCAGGGCTGCGATGCGATCACGCTGATGAACAACAACCTGCAAGGCCAGCACCATCAAAAGGCACAGACTGGTCAACACCAGTGCCACACGAACCCAAGTCTTTCGCCAGAAGGAATGGTTCGGCCTGGCGCGCATGAAGGAAACTGATGGCTGTGGCATGGCCCCTAACTCTGCGTCTGGCTTTGACTTTGGCTCTGACTTTGGTTTGGACTCTGGCTCGGACTTTGGCTCGAACTCTGGCTTGGCTTCGTGCGGGTCTTGGTCGTTGTCCGGCACCACCGCAAATTGACCTGGAAGCGCCATCGCGGGTGGTGCAGCCTTTCGCATTTGCACTGAAGTTTTGTCCGGGTGTTCAATATCGACCTGAACCGGCGGGGATGCAACAACCTCCATGGCCGCAACAATCGCCATGCTGGAGGGCGGATTGTCTGGAACAGGGTCGACAGCGCGAGGCGTTTGCTGCAGGTGCAAGGACGCGTCAAAAATCTCGCTGCACTGGCCACAGCGCACCCAACCTTCAGACACCCGGAGCTGGTCGGGCACCACCTTGAACAGCGTCCGGCAGGCAGGGCAACGGGTGGTCAGGCTCATGAATGCCAGATTGTAGAGCCCTGTCTGGCGCGGCCTCAGAGTACGCTGGTCATCAGGATCCAGCCGTCTTCGGCATCACTCACCTCAAGATTGGCATAGGGCAGATAGGCGGCTTTCAACTCTTGCGCCTGTCGCTCAAGGATGCCGGCCAGAACCAGACTTCCCCCCGGCGCAACCCGCGCACAGAGCAGAGGCGCCAGCAGCTTCAACGGGGTGGCCAATATATTGGCCAGCACCGTCTGGTACTGCCCGTTTGCCCGATCAGGCAGGCCAGCGTTGATCAAAACATGGTTAGCCCGGGCATTCAGCACGGTGGACTCGACGGCAGCCACGTCAATATCCACCGCATCGACCTGAACAGCCCGATATTTCGCTGCTGCAATGGCCAAAATGCCAGATCCGCAACCGTAGTCCAGAACCCTGCCCCACGGCAACGTTTCCTCCTCTGGCAGGGTCTTGGCGTAACCTGCAATCCAGCGCAGACACATGCGCGTCGTCGGGTGAGTGCCGGTGCCAAAGGCCAGGCCGGGATCAAGACGGATAATGGTTGTCGCTTGAGCAGGCGGCTGATGCCACGTGGGAACAATCCAGAACTCCGGCGTGATCTCAACCGGCGCAAATTGAGACTGGGTCAGGCGGACCCAGTCCTGCTCAGGCACGATGTGCACGTCCAGAATTTTGCAGTCCGCAAAAAAGTCTTGGGCCGCAAGGAGTTCAGACGCGACCTGCGCCAGCGCTTGCGTCTTGAAGAGCGCCAGAATGCGCGAACGCTGCCAGCCGTCTTGGGGTGGTGGCATGCCGGGCTCACCAAACAATGCCTGCTCGGCATCGGTCTGCGCATCGGCGTCTTCGACACTGACACTCAAGGCATCCAGCGCATCGAGCGCATCGCTCACAGACTCCACGCGGTCCTGCGGGCAGATCAGGCTCAACTCAAACATGCGGAACCAGCAGTTCGTTTCGCCAAAACAATGACGCAATTAATTTGATGAATTTTTCTGGCAGGCCAGGCGCAGAATCGCCACCGCACTCAATGTGCGGCACGGGGATGCAACGATGCACGGCGGAAAAAGGCGCGATTTCATGTCAATGTTTTGGCGAATCGGGCTGCTAGCGCTTGTGATGTTCCAGCCATTCTTCAAGGTAATGGATGTTGGTGCCGCCCGCCATGAATTTCGCATCCACCATCAACTCACGGTGCAGCGGGATGTTGGTGTTGATGCCTTCCACCACGGTCTCAGCGAGTGCCGTGCGCATGCGTGCCAGCGCCTGCTCGCGCGTGTCGCCATGAACGATGATTTTGCCAATCATGGAGTCGTAGTTGGGCGGCACATAGTAGTTGGTGTACACATGGGAGTCGACACGCACACCTGGGCCACCCGGCGGATGCCACATGGTGATTCGCCCTGGCGACGGAATGAATTTATAGGGGTCCTCGGCGTTCACCCGGCATTCAATGGCGTGACCCCGAATTTCAATCTGGCGTTGCGTGAACGGCAACTTTTCGCCCGCCGCCACCATGATCTGGGTCTTCACAATGTCAACGCCGGTCACCCACTCGGTCACTGGATGCTCCACCTGCACCCGTGTGTTCATCTCGATAAAGTAAAACTCGCCATTCTCAAACAAAAACTCAAAGGTGCCGGCACCCCGGTAGCCAATTTTTTTGCAGGCCGCCACACAGCGCTCGCCGACCCGTTCAATCAGTTTGCGCGCAATTCCAGGGGCGGGCGCTTCTTCAATGATTTTTTGATGGCGCCGCTGCATGGAGCAGTCGCGCTCGCCCAAGTACACGACATTCTTGAACTTGTCCGCCATGATCTGAATTTCAATGTGGCGCGGATTCTGGAGAAATTTCTCCAGGTACACAGCCGGGTTGCCGAAGGCCGCCCCCGCTTCGGCTTTGGTCGTCTGCACCGCGTTGATCAGGGCGGCCTCGGTGTGCACCACCCGCATGCCGCGACCACCGCCGCCGCCGGCCGCCTTGATGATCACCGGGTAGCCCACCGCTTTGGCGACCCGGCGGATCTGCACCGGGTCATCCGGCAGTTCACCCTCTGACCCCGGAACACAGGGCACGCCCGCCTTGATCATCGCCTGTTTGGCCGCCACCTTGTCGCCCATGATGCGGATTGACTCGGGTGTCGGACCAATGAACTGGAATCCGCTTTTTTCCACCCGCTCGGCAAAGCCGGCGTTTTCGCTCAAGAAGCCGTAGCCGGGGTGGATGGCTTCGGCATCGGTCACTTCGGCGGCCGAAATGATGGCCGGCATGTTGAGGTAGCTCAAAGCCGACGCTGCCGGCCCGATGCAAACCGCTTCGTCAGCCAGCTTGACGTACTTGGCCTCGCGATCTGCCTCAGAATAAACCATCACCGCCTTGACGCCCAACTCGCGGCAGGCGCGTTGAATTCGAAGCGCTATTTCACCGCGATTGGCGACCAGAATTTTTTTGAACATTGTGGATGCTGGAATCACTCGATCTCAAACAAAGGCTGTCCGTACTCGACCGCCTGGCCGTTATCGCACAGGATGCGCGAAACAGTGCCGGTCTTGTCGGCCTCAATTTCATTGAGAATCTTCATCGCCTCGATGATGCAGATGGTCTCGCCTGCCTTGATCGAGTCGCCGACCTCAACGAACGGTTTGGCACCCGGCGACGCGCTGAGGTAAAACGTGCCTACCATGGGTGACTTGACCACGTGCTCCGCGACGGCTTGAGGTGCGGCGACTGCGGGGGCTTCGGCAAGGGGCAAGGCCAAAGCAACTGGCGCGGCCTGAGGCACTGGTGCCGCATAGGCCTGCATCACAGCGCCGCCACCTTTGACAATGCGCACTTTACCTTCTGCTTCGGTGATTTCCAGTTCCGACACGTTTGAGTCAGACACCAGATCAATCAGTGTCTTCAGTTTGCGTAAGTCCATGAGATCTCCAACGTTTCTTGAAACAAAAAAGACTAATTCACTCTAAATTTATCAATTTACAGCTATCGTCTTCTATTTTCGTGGATGTTACCTGATTCTCTGGCTTGGTCA
>JANMVO010000598.1:0-12534 GCA_031392805.1 Rhodoferax sp.
GCGTGCGCATCGTGACACCTGCCGAGGCAGCGCTGCTGTTGCAGGCGCCCTAGCCGCAACAAACCCGAAGTTGTAGTTGGCGGTGGTTATAACGTTGTGCGCTATGACCCCGAAGTGGTGGCGTATTTCAAAGGCACAGGCGCAGGCTGGCGGATGCGCATGAATGAAGTACTTTGCGAGTGGGCGGGTTAGCGCGGGAGCGTTTGAAAACCCTGGTTGTCGGTTTTTTCGACACCGGTGTTGAGCCGAGGGTAAAACGCGGCCTCACTCCCCTCGTTCGATGCGACGATGAAAGACCCATCCTCGGCGTTCCGAGCAAAGCTGCGTTCTTGCAGCTCTTGGCTTTAGTCACTAACAAGTTGAGACTTTGCATATTGTGAGAAGAGTTGTGCTGTGCCAGAATCACTCTTGCGTCTATGACGCGACAGGCGAAATGCCTTTATACCCAATGGGTTACGAAAATTCTCTCGGTCAACCTGAGAACATTTGCAGGGACGTAAATCGGCTGAACGTCCAGAAAATCTGCGCACAACCGAGGGTTATTTTTGCCTGTTTGGTTCCGGCTCGTCCGGCTTAGGTAGTAGCTATACCAACTCCGTCAGCGTTGGATAAACCAAAAAAAGCCATCTTTACATTAACGGCAATGGTCAATTCGATGGTGAATTAACCAGAGCTCGTCGAAGCTTTTTTCGGCACAAGTAAAGAAGGAGTTTTATGTTTATCCAAGCTTATTCGCAACCCACCCACGCAACCCGCAACAACTTGGGCGGCGCGCGCCACCAGCAACAGCAGGCAAGCACGCTGCACCCTGATGTGCAACGTGCCATAGCAACACTGCAAACGCACGGTGTGATTCCTGCACCAAACCGTAAGTCTTCCGCACCGAAGCATCCAACTGCTTATCGCCAGGTACCGTCGCTGAGTCGCACGCCAGCCGACGCAGCGCAAAGTCCAGCTGCATGGCAGCGAATAGAGCGCGCCACGGTGTTTATGGTTAATCCTCAAATATGCCCAATCCCGGTGCCGTTACGCGCTGAGACTGGGTTCATAACCCAACCGTCGGGTCGCCCGGCTAAGCACTATGTTGCGGACGGATACTTTCTGAATGGCAAACAAGTAGCTTGCAACGTAGTACCGCACAAAGATACCGGACATCCATTTGTTGTGTGGGCTGATGGCGTTAATAAAACCGACATCAAAGTGCAGGGTTAAGCCACCATGACCTACCACACAGCCTCACGTACCCAGCACGCGGGTTTCCAACCGCGCTTTAAAGCGCGTTATCAACCAGGCTTGGTGCATGCCGTGCCTTCTGACCTGATTGGCATCATCGGCTTTTCTGACAGCGCCATGCCAGTTTTACCTTTGGTAGAGGTCATTGCACCACTTGCACTTTCAGCGCCATCAAAATTGAAAGTGGGTGGCATGACCAATCTCGCAGCTGGCCTGCGCCAAGCCCAAAACTGGCTCAGCAGCTTGCAGCACGGTATTCTGCGCAAAGTAGTCATCATCGGCGACGGCGAACCGAACGAAGAGGTGGATGCACTCGTGCCGCTAATCAGCCAGATGCGCAACGACTACATCAGCATCGACACCATCTACTGCGGCCCAGACGGAGGCCAAGGCCAGCAAACCCTGGCCAACATCAGCACTGCCACGGTAGGCGGAAAGGCCAACACTGCAAGCAATGTGGAGGCCCTGAAGGACTTGGTCAGTCGCGGTGCCACCCGCTTGCACAAAAGGCAGGCAGCCACCGTCATCTTGGTTGATTGTTCCAGTAGCATGACCGAAGCCATGCCGGGTGGCACCACGCGCATAGCCGCTGCCATATCAGCCTGCCAGGCTGTGGTGCTGATCAAAAGGGTAGCCTTCGGACAAGTGCGAGGTACCGACACCAGCCATGCATGGGGAGGGGCAGCGTGACCCGCACCGCATACCATCCCCGAGCAGACTCCAGCCTCCAGCGCTTCCAGGGCTGGCTAAGCGCCCTGGTGCAGCAAACGCAAACAGGGCTATCAGCACCACCCCAGCGCCAGGCACCCGGCATACTCAAGCCGCGTGCGCAGCAGCCTACAAGGCCGCATACCAGCACCAGCCAAAGCTATACAGAACTGCAAAGCACCCCGCAACGCACCGAGTTTCATGCCCCACTGCGGGGCAGGGTGCTGGTCATTGCCGACGCGCAAAACCTCAGCTACAGCCTGCGTAAGCACGGCTACGACTGCGACTTTGCCGCCCTGCTGGGCATCATCCACGCCCATGCCTCCGGCGCACATGCGCACGCCTTTGTGCGCCTGCCAGACCAAGCCGCCTGTAGCTATGCCAACCACTACTTTCGTGGTGCCGGTTGGCATGCCAACAGCAGTGTGTCGCCCATGGCAGGCCACGGCCCCTACCGCCACCGCAAAGCCAACAGCGACAACGACATTTTGCTAGCCACCGGCGAACTGATAGCCCGCCACCGCCCCAACACCATTGTCATTGCCAGCGGCGATGGCGACCTGGGCTGCGACATTGCCGCGCACATTCTGCAACGCTTGGATAAAGCGCAGATTCACACTGTTTCAATCAGTGGTACCACCTCTAGCCGACTGCACCGCATGCATAACCCCCACATAACCGCCAACACCCTGTTGGGCTGGGACTGCATTTGTGCAGCACGCTGAAGCGCAAGCAACCATCTTTCTTACCTTAAGGAACCATCATGCAAACACCCCAAGCTAATGCCACTGACACCACCCCCGCCCCTACCGCCCTGCAGCCCAGCATCGCTGCTGCCACACCACGCACCTGCCCACTGCGGCGCATACACACGCCCTTAGTGCTAGCGCTGCGCTATAAACGGCAGATTTTTCAGCTTGCCGTTTACGCATTGGTGGCAGCAGCCTACATGCTGCAATTGCAGCATCTAAAAGTCATGCAAGGCGAAGTTGAAAGGCAGACTGAAGCGATAGTCGAATTGGCACTAACGGTTACCGCAAAACGCGAACAATCTTCGTATCAAGAGCCAGCATCGTGCGACCGCCCAGACCCCATGCAATTGGTTGCGCGCAACACCATTTGATCAGCCACCGCCTACACCGCCCAAAGGAGCACCGCCATGTTCACACGCCCCCAAACCACCAAACCCAGCCCTATGCGCACCCACCATGCCCCCAGCGGCGCAAACGGCTCGGTGCAAAGCCTAATCCAACAGTCAGAGGCCGAGCTAGCGCGCCTGCTGCGCAGCATGCGCCAGCCCCGCAACGAAAAGCCTTTGCCGACCCCAGCAACGCATCAATCAGCTCCAGCTAGTCACAAAGCCCCCTCGCCCTTCACTGCGCGCGCATCCGCGCCCAGCCCCGCCATCCCGCAACCAGCGCGCCCTCACCCCAGCAGCCCCACTGTCCAGCCAAACTCATCAGCCCAGGTACCAAGCTGCGCACAAAACCATCCAAAGCAAGCTACCAGCACACCTGCACCTTTGCCACCAGCGCAGCTGGTCCAGCCGCAACTAGCGGACGACACCTTGGCAGCTAAATCCTGGCGTGAAATCAGCAAAATCAAATTGGTACTGTTGTTCGTAGCGCTGGTACTCGGCATCGGCATTTTTGCAGTTGGCATCATCAGCGCAGGCGCCAGCCAAAGTGCTGGCACCACCAGCAAAGCACTTGCCACCCAAAAAACCACCACAGACCGTTTAGAGGCCAGCCAAAAGCAACTGAGCAAAGACACCCAATCTACTATGCAACGACTAACGCAAATTGTGGCTGAGGTGCAATACCCGCCCAGTGAGTTCATGGACGCACAAAACGCCTTCAAAGCGCAACGCTACCTGGAGGCGGAAAACGGCTATCGCAGCTTTGTTTTGAAATATCCACAAAGCAAGGTTGCGGACAAGGCTTTGCTTAATGCCGCCGTGGCCGCAGCCATGCGCAATAATTGCGGCATGGCTGAAAGTTACCAGTCGAGAATCTTGCAAAACTACCCCAATAGCCCTCTACTGAAAGAAGCCAGCTCTGCTGTGAAATTGTGCCGACAGATTGCCAAGTCGTAACCCAATTCAGATATTCAATGGACTGGCCCGCGCCCAGCTAAACAAGCCAGCATTTCGATGAGCCATTCACTGGGTTCGTCGCGGATCAAATTCCGCTCAGTCCATGTCAATAGATTGATACGTGCCGAAATTTGATCGTTTTTCAGTGTGCTGTTATCTTTTGATCGTTGCAAAGCAGCGCTAACGCGAGGTTCGAAGTCACGCGGATTGTCAACACGATTTGCCCATAAGTGGGCCACTTGCAGCAAAATTTTCTTCCGCTTAAAAAAATCTTCCTCGGCAAGTCTTTCCCGCGGAGCTGGTGCACGTGGTAGCTGCGCGGCCAGCCGTAACCAAGACTGCGGCGAGGGGCCCATATCCGTCGCGCAAGCCGCGAAGGCAAAACTAATACCGTATCTAGGCAGTTGCCAATGCTGCTCTAACCAGCCGTGCTGTATCGGGTACACCGATCTGTCAGTGTGCAATGCAGGGGTGTGCCATATTTCTTCTACCACTCGGCAAAGGTGCTCATACAACATAGCCCGCTCAACTACCCATTCTTTCCATTTCGCGGGATCTACTTTTATCTTTTTGTTTTGACACCGTTGCATGATCTTAATCAAGAAAAAAGCTCTTTCAGATTTAAACAAAACATGTGCTGCAGCCGCCCCTAGTCCCTTCGCGCCGAGCTGCATACAGTGCTCATAAAATGCCATTGCTTCATCAGCGAGTGCACCAATCTGTTGATAAGTAAGGGTTGAATTTAACGAATTGGTATAGAAATTTAACGTCATGCCGCCTCTACTAAAATGCGGTGGAATATCCGTTTGCAAAGCTTCTTTGTTATAAAGAAACGTACCCAATTGTTGTGCTTCTACTCCAAACGTGGTTTTGTCGTAGGTGAAAGCCTGTGCCGTGTCCCAATCCTCTCGTGGGGATAAAAAAGCGATTAATGCGATGTACTTTCTTGCTGCGCTTCGTTCATCTTCAGATGACGCAAGTGCGAACATCTGTTGGAAATGCCATTTTGCCTCTCTGATTGCTTGCGCAGATAGCTCCATACGGCGATTCGATGTAACAGTGTGGGTTGTTGCAATCGTAGGTGCAAACGATAGACCAGCTGCTTCATGTGTCGCAGCACTGTAAATTAGACCACCGTCTATTTGCCTACGACTTCGCATGCAATACTCACCGCGCGCTTTGGTTAGCGCCCCGCTTGTTACCAAGTTTGTTAGAAGTCCATGCACTTCCAACCAAGATTTTCGAGGTACCTGTTGAAAATCGGAAGCTTCGTTCAACACCATACGTGCAGCATGAACAGAGAATCCTGATCGGAATACGCTCAGCACTGCAAGTTCATTGCTGACACCGCGACCGTCTGGTGACTGGGCGACTTCCGGCGTGCGCGGAGCAGACTCAGCGTACAACACAAGTATCCTTGTTTTACCAAAAATGTATTCACGCCCTTCATCGCGATGCCGGAGTCCGTCTGCAACAATATGTGCTCGATTCGCTCTGAGTATCTCTCCGGTGTTAAGCAGATAGCGAAGACTTCCGCGGTAATCGCCCGCAAACCGGATGCGTTTATCCCATGTCTGAGTGGAACCTGCCTCGTCAATGATCACAAATAAATCTGGTGCCGGCTGTCTTGATATTGCCGGATCTGCGGAGAAGTTGTTGAACAATTTGATAAGAGCAGCAGCAGACTGCTCCAGCGTACCAAACTGAAATTCGTCCCAGATGGCCTTACTCGCATTCAGTTCCTCAAACACATGCGCCCAAAATCGCATGTCAGATTCACTCTCGCTCGTCTTAATGCACAACAGCCCGAGGCCGGGTTTGCCTGACACTTCTTCCGCAAAATTGCCAGTGCGCACGCGATGATCAGCATAGGACAACCAAAGCCCTAGATTCGCTTCAGAAACTCGCGCGGTTGGCGCAAACAATACAGCTGATTTATCACTCGACAAGTTAACTGATCTGGCCAGTGGCAGCAGTGCTTCAGCCTGATGCCAAACTTGGCGGAGCGGATGATCCAAAGGCGGTGGACTAGCTAAAGATATGCTTGCATCGTTCAGCTCGAACAACACATGCGACAGATTGGTAAACTGCCGCCGTGCTTCCGGACTAGACACAAACCTTGCTCTGCGCCACCCCGAGGCCTGCAACACATCCGCTGCATCGCGTAATGTAAAACACAGGCAGGTTTCCAAAATGTCTGTGCGTACCGCTGAATTCTGATCTCCCATAAATGCGCTTGAAACTGCCGTCTTAGTCTTTGCGGTATTTGGCAGAACCATTTTGTCTAGTGTGCCCACTTGGCTGGCATAAAGCAGCTTATGCTCAAGCCCTTCTACGTCGCCAATCAGATACTCATGTTTGCCTTTGGGGTCTTCGATGGTACCCGTGCAAACGCCTAGCGGCGGCCGCCGCGCGGGCAATAGCAAACCCAGCGCAACCTGGCACCAGTACGCTTCAGCGCTGCGACCTTGTAGCTCGAATGGCTCATGCATCCATTTCTCCACCATCTTTCCCGCTGCGGTAAAGTCGACTTCCAAAGAACAGTTTGCAAATTTTTCCATCACTTGCTGGTTATCGACCCTTCTGTTTTGGCTAAGCCAAAGGTGTTTGGCTGTACTTAGCCCCTTGACCATACTAAAGTGAAACGCAGTATCCCAGCAAAGTTGCGAGTTTGAAAATCCATTTCTATCATCGTTGCGTTGACTCTTTGGTTCAAACACTTTGTCCAGATATTTTTGAAAAACTCTGTTGGTACTTTGACTGTAGTTAGGGTGGTCAATATTTAATCCCGCTAGAGAAGCAAACACTGGGACAGAAATGGCGACTGAGTCGTTAATCGTCAACAGAGGCCAGCACATTAGACTATTGAGCATGTCTTTGCACAATCGAATAAGTGCAGCTGGCATCTCACTATTTGAGTACAGATTTGTGGCAATCTCATCATAAAAATCGCAGACTGCGGTCACTCTTCGCAAGCCCTCTTCGTCATCACTAGCAAAGGCAGATAATGCAATATTTATTTTTACTTCCACGTCAGGTTTTGCATCTACCAGTGCGTGCAATGAATTCCATAGGCCAACTGTCCACAAATGGGTGTGATTTTCTAGTAACGCATCGTGCGGTGCATCACCGGAAATACGAGTTGCCCATTTGCAAAGCTCTTTAATGTTGAGGCTACCTTGGGTCAAAAGCGAAAGCGCTCTTGCAGCCAAAAGACTATGGTTTACGCCCAACTGACCCGACAGTGCCGTACGCACGGCTTGATACTCCGTTAATTTCACAGCGTTTATCGCCCTATCACCAGCAACTGATAGCGCTGCATTTAGCGTGTGATCGCAAAGAAAATTAGCTTTTCCTTTATTAAACTCAGAAATGAAATCCCGCGTCGCTATATCCACGCCAGCTTTGCGCAGAGAGCAGGCAAATCCAAGCTGGACATCTTCCCACCAGATTTTGTACAGTTTTCTACAGACAATTGCTTTCGTTAGCATACAAAAAATTCTCTTTCATTTTCGTTACGTGTAAAGTTTTCCATGTCTTGCCGCTTTAGTGGATAGTTACTGCATACCCAGACTGCGCCGTACTCGGTTCGCTCAAAAATCGATGCCGTGAGCGGGTACATCAAATGGTCAAAGTCTTCTCCGCCGTATCGCAACTTGGTAAATGTATCGGTATCAAATGGGGCACCGGTGGTAGCTATAAGCTTTAGTACGCTGCCATCGTGAATCAGCTCGAAAGCAACACGGTGATCATCGTCATATTCTTGTAGCCATCGATAAGAAAACGGTGCAACAATTTTTGCAGGTAGTGTTTTTTTTGCGGTTGTTTTGTGCGCAGCACTCGCAACGACACCGCCATGAACACTGATACCTGAGACACCTTCGCGTACCCATCGCATTTGGGCGTGCAGCCAGCCTATCACGGGGCTAGAAACAAGTTGGGAAGTCCGCACCCGTTCAGTAATGGCAGCTTTCACCTCCCCACTATCCCAAGCCCACTGGTGCTCGGGTATCAGGCTGGCAAAGCCGCCGTAGGGGATAACTTGGTGGGTGTTGGTGACGGCTACGCCGCAGGTGGGTGCTTGGCGTAGGGGGTAGACTTTTTCGATCTTTGGGGCTTCGCCTTTGGGGCCGAGTTGGTAGGCGGCTAGGGCTTCTAGTGACCAGTCGGCAATGTCGCTGCCAACGGTTTCTGCGCACCAGGGCTTGTCCAGCGAGCCGATGCCGTTGGCTACCGCAGCCAGTCCGGAATTGCAATCTTTTTCAAAAAACTCGGCTGATGTAAGTTGTGTGTCGGGGACCTTGAAAATGCCTGCATTGTCGGGGCGGCGGCTATACACATTCCATTTATTCAAATCGTACATTGCAGGATGATCTGGGTGTGGCGCGGCGGCTTCCGCTGGATACATCAGGCTAGCCCAGCGTTTAAATTCACAGGCCAGCATCCACCAGTCGCGCGCGGGAATATTGGCGTAGGCAGTGTCACTGAGGTTGACCCCCCCCCCCTCCGAAGTCGGGTGAAACTCGTCATCAAAAATACATCTGGTTCACGCAGATCGTCTAGGAGCTCGGCGTTGCTTTCTTTGGCGGCCGGGTGTGTACCCAGAGTTACCAGCCGCATCTCAGGTGATACAGACTCCTCAGTATCAAGAAAATTAAAAAATTGAATGGCCATCAGCGGGTCATCCAAGGTCAATATCAAACAGGTGTCGTAGCCCATGCTGCGTGCATCACGCTCCCACTGCACTATTTCAGGTTTGTTATAGGTATCGGGAATTTGGGTTATGCGGCTGATATTCGCTGCACGACCCTTTGGTTTTGCCCCCAGCCAGTTAAACCAGGTTTCCGGCAAATTACCCTGTGTGGGTGGCGCTAGCAATTGCAGCGCACGGCGGCTGATGGCATAGCAGGTTAGTTTTTCCATGGCTGGTTTTCACTTATGTGGTCGATGCTGGGCGTTGAAAGTACGCACTCTGGAATGTTTGGCTTTTGCCTGCATAGATCGGGGCCAATGCAGACGAGACTTCGTAGGATTTTGCAAAGCTTTTGGCATGCTGCGCAACAATGAACACGGCTTGGATCGCCTTGAACATGTCTGGCACGCTTGGTCGATCAAGCAACTGGTAAGGCTGACCATTAATTTTTCGTTCATCGCACCAAGGTATGCACAAAAGATGCCGTACCCACCTGGCGCTTTTCTGTATCAAACCGTCGTGTGTTTGGATTTGGGTCGCCTTTGCGACCTGCTGAATCGCCTTTTCAACTTCAATGAAAAAGGTCTTCCCGTACAGCCAGTGGTGTGGCAGCCCTTCTGGGCGTTCCAATGCAAGATGCGAGTCTGAGGACAATGTATTCCAAGGTGTATTCCATAGCGTTTCATCAAATAGGTCGCTGCCTGTCTCACGCAAGTGCCTTTGGTCATGTCGGGTTAGGTCGCCAAAATAGATCGAGCGCGCCATTTGCACCAATTGCATGGTGTTGATGTCAGTCTCCTGCCCTGTTACGTATTGCACCAGTTGGCCCACCGTGTAGATTTGATCCGTCATTGCGTGCTTGTGTATCTGTTTGCCGTTTAAACTGCTTTCAAAATGATTAATCCAGTTTGCAAGGGTTGCTGGGTCTGGTGTCCATTTGCACCAAAACGCCCTGCCGATGGTTTCTTTAGAAATCAAGCGTTTTCTTTGCGTAACTTTGCCATCGTCTTCAAGGCAGGCAATTGCAAGCTTGCTCGCCGCAGCTACTACGCCTGCGTTGTGTATATGAGGGCAGCTATTCTTTAGCAAATGCTCCCACACATGCCGCACAAACATTGTGCAACCAATGCGCTCAATTTCGTTGGTGTTGGTGGCGAATGCTCCATGCCGAGCAATGCAGCCTGCCCAACTTTCGGCACTGTTGTACTCTGTGGTGAATGAGGCTGTGCCTTTGAAATACTCGTATGCATTTTTAGTATTAAAAATATTTGTGTTTTCGTCAGATACGCCGAGCAACTCGGTATAAACAATATCCTGGCCCGCATGGTCGTTAATTTTGCTTGTAGAAATGCATTCGTACACATTATTTTCAACGTCTTGTTCCGGGGCATATTTGTCTTTCTTACAATCTTTGCCCTGGTGATAGTCTTTACTTCGCCACAAACGATGCAGAAGCCAATTTGCAAAATCAGATTTGTAACTGAAAAGCCCAACAGGCTTGACTGCTTCGTAATACTTTTTGAAAAACAGGGTTGCAACCGCTATGCGTGCTATTAAATTTGGTGAATCAGTTGCAATACGTATGTTGCTGTTTTCAAGCGGGTTGCGATAGCTACAAAGTGGATACAACACAATCGTAGGATCGGCTAGCTGCATCTCCTCCAGCTCTATTGCGCGCAGGCTAATTTCGTATGCTCCTGTTACACCATAGGGTTCTTCCCCATGACTGTCAGAGATTTTTGCATTTACTTTCGCGGTGTTGTCCTCACCCAAATACCAACATATCAATGCTAAAAAGCAATTGCGAAGCGTGATCTCTAAGTCGTCAGCCTTTTCGAGTTCGTCGCATATCTGGGCTACGGCGATCCAAATTTCCGGCGGGACACTGTTCGCATTTAGATGCCTGCGCATAGCTTGCGTTAAAGCGTCGGCAATCTTGGAGTTTGCCGCAGTCTCTGGGGTTGGCTTTTTCGTATTTAAGTTTTTTTCCTTTTGCTCTGAGCTGTCAACGGCTTTGTCTCGCTTTGGTGGTTTTAGGTAATTACAAAAGCCCTTGGTGACAGGTTTTTCAACCACTTGCACACTAACAAGTAAGTCGAAAATGCACTGCTCGAATGGAGCAGTTTGATGTAACTCCAAGGCATTAATGGCGTGCTTAATAGTAATTGAGTGTTGCTCATCAATACTTTCTATCTCAAAGGTTTCTTCAAAATATCGAACAAATATATCAACAAGTCCTGAATGACGATCAAGCTCTTCACTAAAGCGGCGAAGTGCCCCAAGGGTGTAGAAATCGTAAGCTTTTACGATGGCTTCAAATGTGTAGTCATGCAAATTGTCCAATAGCGTCAGCACCGCATGATCGGTAGCTAACCCATACTGCGGAAACAAGCTGCGGACGTTGTCGCGATATGACTGGTCAATGGGGTAGGCCATAAATAGGTATGCGTGGTATGTTGATAACCAATTACCACGCCATTTTAGTTACATATTTCAGTGAAATACCACACCTTGGGTAAACCCTAGTGCATGTTTGCTGCGCAGCATGTCTTGCCCCCAATACAAGTTGTCGTTAACCAGCCCGTTGCAATGGGTTTGAATAGCGTTGGCTGTCGCGCCCATGACTGACAGCGTGTAGGCGCGTGGGGGCTTGGGCAGCGCGGCAATAAAGTTGACTGCGCTGTGGCCCAGCAGGCCGTCGCCTGTGCCGATGATGACGGTGTCAAACTCTTCGCGGGCCAGCAGGTAGCCTAGGCGCAGCAGCAGCGCGTTGTCAGAGTTTGCGCACTTTTTGGGGCCGCCAGCCAGCATGAGGTGTTGCACGGGCTGAATATGGGGGGCAATGTTTTGCGCGGCAAAGTAGCGGCGCTGCGCCTCGGTGGCGTGGTCGCCGGTGGTCATAAAGGCGTGGGCTTGCAGGCTGGTGGTGCGGGGCTGCAGGCGTGCCATCAGCGCGGCGTAGTCGGGCAGAAAGCCGGTGGCTGTCATGGTGTAGTTAAGGTTTTCTACATCCAGCGCCATCAGGGTGCGGCCTAGCTTGGGCAACGCGTCGAACCCCTGGCTTTGCATGGGCAGGGTGATGGTTTGCGTGGGGCTGATGGCAAAGCGCTCTTGGCTGGCCGGCGCTTGCTGGCGGGTGTGGTTGTGTGGCCGGGGCTGAGGCTGGGCAACGGTGCTGTGCGTTTGTGCTGAGTGGTTGTGGGGGCGCTTCATGCGTAGGTAGCTGGTGTTCATGGTGCGGGTCTTTCGTTACGGGCATGCCGACATTGGCATAAGACAGATAATTCCATGCAGTTTTGTGGCTTTATCCAAGGGCTGCGGAGTTGGCGTGGGAATAGACGTGGCTGCAATTGCAATTGCACTTGCAAGGGTTGGTTGATCTCCGCAGCCGTTGGATAAAGCGCCGATTTTGTTTGGGAGACTTTGTCTGCGATCAAGGCAATACCGCTGCGACGTGTGAATGAAGGTTCTTCCAAATGGAACAGCAGACCAAAAGTGAGAGCGGCACTCTATCCGCTTTGTCCGACCTGATGGGTCGGGTGCGCAACATGCAGCCTGCGGCTGCGCTGGCCTCTGCCTACACACGCCTGCGCCATGGCCTGACGGGCACTGACCCCGACCTGCTGGCGCAGTGCCCGCGCAACGAGTGGAGCTTTCACCACGCCATGGCTTTGGCTATGCTGCTGGCGGCCGTTATCACCGCTACGGGGCTGGCACCCAAGCTGGGGGCGATGTGGGGCATAGGCACGGTGCTAAGCGCTGTGGTGTGGCTGGGCGTGTTTACGCTGGTGTTGGCACTGGAGAC
>JANMVO010000627.1:0-3404 GCA_031392805.1 Rhodoferax sp.
ATACACCTGGGGCCGCATCTGGAACACCCATGCGTTCAACCCTTGCTCAGGTATGCCGCGATTTGGTGACGCCAAAATCTTGACAGAGCAGCAGATCAAAGACGTGATGGCGCTGCTGCTAGACCCGAAGTCGCCGGTGAATCAGTGAGCAGCATAAAAAAGGTCACATTAGGCCTTTTTAAAGTGCTATTTATGCCTTTAGCCCAACGAATACGGGCGCGAACAGCTACTAAATTAATAGTGTTCAAATTTTTATAAAACAACCGTGCCAAGACCCCGAATAAGTCCATATCAGCACTCTCTAGCCAAATCAAAGCGACGCATGTATGACTACTGCTTGTGATAACTAAAGACCTGTCCCATTGGCCCGCTTACTATTACTATGCTGATGATGGAAGTCCTAACCCCACGGATCACCATAGAAGCACAAAAAAAGCGCATCCACCAATTGCAAAGCACCACTCACAGCGACTTGCAAAAAGAGCTGGCCGAAATACGCGCCAAGATAGAGCAGATTGGCCCCAACCTAGCCAAAACCACCTACCGCGAGGGTCTGATGGAACTTAGAGCCCCACAGGCGGGCACCATCAAAGACATAGCCACCACCACCGAAGGCGCAGTTGTGCAACCCGGTAGCGTCATTCTTACCTTACTGCCGCTAGGCGAGCCGTTGTTCGCTGACGTAGCCGTTAAAAATGAAGACATCGGTTTTATTCAGGTCGGGCAAACTGCTCAGGTCAAGCTGGCTGCCTATCCCTTCCAGAAATACGGCTTGCTCACCGGCAAAGTCGTACATGTCAGCGCCGACGCTACCGAAGTCAATGGTCAGAACGGCGCCAACGGCAACGCTGGTGGCGGCAGCCCCAGCAGTGCCGCCAATCCTGCCAGCTCCATGGCCACCTACAAAGCCCGCATCGCCCTGGACCAACAGCACCTCATTAGTCCAGCCGGGCAAAAGCTGCAAGCGGGCGCAGGCATGCAAGTCGCGGCAGAGATTCACCAGGGCAGGCGCACCGTGCTGGAGTACCTGCTGTCGCCGGTTTCAAAAGCGGTGCAAGAAGCGGGGAGAGAGAAATGACAGACTATCAAAATAATAGCTGCTTGAGCGGTAATTTAATAGGCTGCAGTCCTAAAAGGCATGTTAAACAACGCACTCTTGGAGCCTCTGTGATCGAACTGAACCCAAGTAAGGACACCCTGCAAGACAGCGCAGGCCATGCCACCAGTCCATCAGCGGTGAAATGGGCTGCGCGCATACAGTGCGGGTATGTATACGAAAGCACCAGTCACTATAAAAAACGTAGCTGTTTGCGCCTGTATCTATTAGGCTGCAGGCCTAAAAGGCATGGCAATCTAAAGGAATTAAGTGGCATCTATCATTAATTTATCAATACAAACGACCATATGAATTTGTGCAACCAACTTACGCGCCCAGTGCGAGACTGCAGCAATTTGACAGGCCAGCTTATGCACCACGCAAATGGGAAAACAGCATGATTGGATTGATGTTTCTCGGTGTCTTTGCGCTGTGGGTTTGGCTTGCGCTCTATCTTGGTTTAAAAATTCCCAAGTGGTTTGGCTGGAAGTGGAAAACCACCATTTCTGCTTTGCTTATTCCGCTGTTCTTTGCCGCACCATTTGTGGACGAAGTAGTCGGCATGCGGCAATTTAAGGATCTGTGCAAAGAACGGGATGTTGTCAACTTGAGTCCCGAGGCTAACCAAGTTAAACGAGCAAAAAGCGCTGACTTGCCTATCGTCGAGCTGTCAGGTTATTGGATAGCGATCCAATCACAACCAGTGGCATACATTGATATTGATACTGGCAAACAGTTTATGCGCTATGAAATGCTACATACACAAGGTGGCCGTATTGCTGGCAAGCTCTTAATGGGTGGTATGCACACATGCAGGCCGAGCGAAACAGAAGAAATAAATCGCCGTTTAAACATTAATAAGTTATTTGATGAAGGAAGAAAATAATGAAGCCTATCGAATTCGCGTGTATCAACGCATTGCTAGCCGATGCGTCGTATGTTGTTGGGTTATCTCCAAGCATCAACTTGGCGGAGGAATTAAAAACCCGCATGACCCCCAGTCAGGCCAAATTCATAGCCGCCAACTTCGATGTGGTCAACAGCGTAGAGACCCTCGGTGGCTTTAATGGCAGTACCGGTTTTGATGCCACCGTCTGGCGTGGCAAAGCAGGCTCAGATTACGCGGGGCAGGTTTACGTCTCTACCCGCGGCACGCAAGGCGGCCAAGATATCCTGGACGACATATCACTGGCCACGCGAGGTATACCCCATCAGCAAATTGCCGACATGGTCAATTGGTGGCTTAAAAACACCGCCAGCGCTGGTGCAACCAACGTCAAGCAAATCAAAGTCAAGACGCTGTCAGTCCCCATAGTTGGCATCGTCTCCACTTTCGAGATAGACGCCCCCACCACGGGAACAGGTCTTTTGGAACAATTGGGGTCAGACTCCAATTAAATCATTTCAGCAAGGACTGCGAAAATGCAGTTTCAGGCACTTTTACCGATAAAATCTTCTCTAGCTCAATAGATACGGGCGCCAGCAGCTCCTAAAATAATAGTACCTAAATGTCACCAAACACCAGATGAACCTGTCCCGCCGAGAGTTTTCAAGCGTCATGGCCGCTGCGCTAGCCGCTGGTTTCCCGCTTCACGCAAGCAGCGCATCCAAGGCCAGTAACGTGTACAACCCGCCCAAAACAGGCAACGTACATTTGCTGCACATGACCGACTGCCACGCGCAGTTGTTGCCCAGCTATTTTCGTGAGCCGTCGGTCAATCTGGGGGTGGGCGCGATGCGTGGGCAACTGCCTCACCTGGTGGGTGAGCAGCTTTTAAAGGCAGCGCAATTCAAGTCTGGCACGCCTGAGGCGCATGCATTCACGTACCTTAACTTTGAGCGGGCGGCCAAACAGTACGGCAAAGTTGGCGGCTTTGCGCACATGGCCACTCTGGTCAAACAGCTCAAAGCATTGCGCCCTGGTGCGCTGCTGCTCGATGGTGGTGACACCTGGCAGGGCAGTGGCACGGCGTTGTGGACGCAAGGCCAGGACATGGTGGATGCCAGCAAGCTGCTGGGCGTTGACATCATGACCGGCCACTGGGACTTTACGTATGGTGAAGCCCGCATTAAAAAAATCGTGGACGAAGACTTTGCGGGCAAGATCGAATTTTTAGCCCAAAACGTCAAAACCAGCGACTTTGGTGATGCGGTGTTCAAGCCTTACGTCATCAAAGAAATGAACGGTGTGCGCGTGGCCATCATCGGCCAGGCCTTTCCCTACACGCCGATTGCCAACCCGGCTTGGCTGACGCCCAACTGGACATTCGGCATTCGCGAAACCGAGATGCAGGAGACGGTGAACGAA
>JANMVO010000656.1:0-3234 GCA_031392805.1 Rhodoferax sp.
GCGCTGTCCGTCGGCAAGTGACATCAACACCGTCATCCACGACCTGGACGGTGCATGGGCAATGACTTTGGACAATAGTTGGGGAAAAAGTCCTGCCAGCAGCGCTGGTTTAAGAATCCAGCGCCAGGGTCGGCTCCAGACCACGACAGCGCCCAACACCAGCGCACCCAGCACCAGCCCGACAGGATTACGCTGCGCGATTGGCTGCACCACGGCAGTGGCAGCCTCTGCCGCCACCATGCTGGCCAGGCGCAACGGGTGGCGCGCCCACCAACTGCCGACAGCTTCAAAAATAATGCTGACACCGGGGGCTGATTTGAAGCTGTTCACCCATGCCGCTCCGGTTGCGCCCAGCAGCGGTTTCGACGCGCCTTTGAAGGGCTTCGCGCCTTGCTGCATGGTCTGGCGCAAGCGTTCGCGCGAAAGCGCCAGCCGCTCGGCAACGATGGTCAGCTCATTCATGGTGCAGCCGCTTCGCGCAACATCGCAATGTCTGCCTTGACTTGCTCGCGCAAGGTAGCAAAGGCGCGTCCATTGCCCTGCGAGCGACCGGCCATCAGGCAAATCACCGCCACCACAAACAGCACCAGCGGCACGGCCACCAAGGCCCACGGCGCCTGCATCTGGGACACGGGCAAGACCGACCAAAGCATCACGGCCACGCCCGCAAGGACCACGCCCAGCCCAAGGCAAAACGACGCGACGGCCAACCATACCGCGCGCCGTTTCCAGACCGCCGAAAACTCCCCCACCTCGACGGCTGCCAACTCGGCATAAGCCTGCGCGTGGTCGGCAAGCAAATGGGGTCGGGTCGCAATCAGGTGAATCAGCGGGTGCAGCATGGACGGTTGACCGGGCAATTTATGACATGTCTTCTCGAGGGCACCGGGTTAATCGCAGCTGCGTGAACGGCTCATCAAGCTCACCAGGGCCATCAACGCAGCGCCGGTGGCGGCGGCGACCAGGATCGATTTAACCGGCTCTTCCTTGATGTAGTTCACTGTGGCGTCGGACGCGTGCAAGGCCTTGTCGCGCAGTTGGCGCGAGCTTTCGCGAACCGCGTCTGCACCGCGATGGGCCAGGGCACTAGCCTGTTCGGTGGCCCGGTTGAGCATGGGTGCCGCCTGGTCGCGAATGTCTTTAACGCTGCCACTCAGACCGTCGAGCGCGTCATTGGCAAAGCGTTGTGTGGACTTGATGGCATGGTCCGCAGACTGGGCTGCGTGGTCGGTCAAGCTGTTCGATTGGCCGAGAGAGTTGTTCGTGATCATGGTGATTCCTTTAGGGTGGTGGGTGAAAGGGTGAATGTGCTGTCAAAGTGCTGTCAAGGCGTTCAAGTGGTCTGAGAGTAAAAAATGGCGTGCGGTTTCAGCCTCAGCTCTTTTTTATCAGACCAAACAGAAAGCTGGCGATGGCCAGAATTGCGAACACGATGAACAGGATTTTGCCAATGCCGACGGCGCTGGCAGCGATGCCGCCAAAGCCAAATACGGCGGCAATCAAGGCAATGACAAAAAATACAACGGCGTAATGCAGCATGGCGCTCTCCTAAGTTGGCGGGTGGTCTGCCACCCAGTTTGTCTGTCGTTCGCAACGGCTGTTGCTGCGACGAATTCAGTGTCATGGTTTACGCTTGAAGAGGCGATAGGCTGGCTTGCCGCGATGTTGTCGGGGGGCAGGGCGGGTTAGCGTAGGAAACCGCTGACAGCGCTTCATCAATCACGCCATGGCAGGCGCAGATTGCGGCAAAACCGCACGGATATGGGTGCCCTTCCCCGGTGCGGACACCAGGGTCAGCGGTCCACCCTCGGACTCAACCCGAAAACGCATGCCCAGCAACCCGTGCGCAGAAATGCGTTTCGCGCGGGTATCAAAGCCAACGCCATCGTCACGCACCGATACTTCCACCCAGGCGTCACGTGGGGCCAGGCTGATCCAGACTTGGCTGGCCTGCGCGTATTTGGCGATGTTGGTCGTGGCTTCCTGCACCAAGCGATAAACCATCAGTTCTGCGCTCGGGGCGAGCGTCACGGCTTCCAGTGTGCAATGGACTTTTAAGCCGGATTGCTCGGCGAACTCGTGCGCCATGATCTCAAGGGTTGCCACCAGCCCCAGGTTGCTCAGTGCCGAAGGGCGCAGATCTTCGATGATGCGCCGACCCAGGGCAATGCTGCTGTTGAGTGTGTCCACCAGATGGACGAGCATTTTTGAAGCCTCAGGCGCCGTACCAGCCAGCCTGGACTTCATGCGGGCCGCGTCAAGCTTGGCCGAGGTCAGCAACGAGCCCAGCTCGTCGTGCAGGTTGCGCGCCAGATGCGAGCGCTCATCTTCGCGCGCGGTTTGAAGGTGGTTTGCCAGTTGGGTCAACAACAGGGTGCGTTCAAGCACCTCGGCTTCCAGCCGGTCGCGCTCGGCCTGGACCAGGCTCTGATTCTCAATCAGATGGCGTTCCAGCGCGTGACGCTTGCGCAAAAACAAGAAAAGCGCCAGCAGGCTGATGACCGTCATGGCCGCCACGCCGATGCGGTTAAGTGTCAATAGCAGATAGACATCTTTTCGACCGGCCACAGTTTTCTGTGACTCCAGCAATAGCAGCCGGGCGGTCAGCATCCGAAAGGTGTCCATGCTCTCGTTGCCAATGCCGCTCAGGATCATTTCTGCGGCGGCGCCTGCCCTGCCCCTATCGTCCATGGCAATGGTGGTGGCCAGTTCCGACAGTTTGCCCTCGGCTGCGCGGTGAATTGACGCCAGCAGTTCTTTGGGCTCTGGTTCATTGACGTAATGGGCGTCCAGAATCTTGAATGTCCCGGCAATGCTGGCAAGCGCGTTCCGGTAGGGCTCAAGATACTCTTTTCGGTGCGTCAGCAGGTAAGCGCGCTGTCCGCTTTCGGCATCTACCAGGCTGCGCTCCAGTTGCTGGATGTTGAGGCGTGCCACGGCCATCTCGCCCAGGCCGTCCAGCGTGCGCACCGAATTCTGGTGAAAACTTTCACTGATCACCAACATCGTCAGCGCCGCTGCAGCGGCCAGTGGGAGCACAACGCGATTGCGTTTGACGACTGTCAAGAAGTCCATTTTTAACCCTCGCCCGAAAATGTGGGATCATTGTGCCCGGACCACCCAAAAACACCATGATTCGAATCGCCATTGTTGATGACCATGCCATGGTTCGCGCCGGTTTGCGACAGTTTTTCGCCGACCAGATGGACTTTACCGTGGTCGCCGAAGCCGCCA
>JANMVO010000681.1:0-2443 GCA_031392805.1 Rhodoferax sp.
GGCTTTCAAATTCTGGTGGGATGTGCGGGGGTCGAACCCACGACAAACGGATTAAAAGTCCGCTGCTCTACCAACTGAGCTAACATCCCCGCACGGTTCGCACTATGACCTGCCAACCCAATTGCAGCCTGACTCAAATCATACTGCAAAGCCTTAAATTATAGCGTTGTTTTTATCCAGTTTACTAGCAGGCTGTCGAACTTAGGGCGTCGATCAGCGAAAATCGGCCCCAGCGAGGTCAGTTTTTACCAGATTTGCAGGCCCATAGCCCCGCCATGGGTCAAAACGAAGTTTCAGTTATGACATAACTTGTACTCAAGTTATGTCATAACTAAAAGGAGGGTACGCGCGAAGTGCGGCGGAGCCAAAAATGGACCGCTGCGGTCAATTTGCAGCCGACTTTCCCTAAGTCCGACAGGCTGCAACAGCTAGGGAGTTCTGGAAATTTGATCCATCAGCCAGCCCGCAGCGCACTGGCCAAAGGTGGCGGTGACGCTGACAGTCGAGCCATAGCCGTGGCAATTAAGTGAACCGCCCCCCAGGTTTTCATTCACGACCGCCCCCACCACCATCCAAGACGCATAGGGTGCTGCCACCGCTTCGCGGCTGAAAACGCAGGCTACCCCGATTTTTTTGCCTTCGCGTGGCGCGCCATGCGCCTTGCGCAGGCGGTAACGCATTTGCGCCAGCAGCGGGTCATGCGTGGTGTGGCTTAAATCGTCAATATCCACCCGGTGGGCGTGGCGCTTGCCACCGGCAGCGCCAACAGATATAAATAGTTTCCTGTTACGCAGCGCCCACGCGGCCATCGCCGTCTTGGCCTTGACTTGGTCACAGGCGTCAATCACCGCATCAACGCCGTCAGGCAGTATCTGCGGCCAGTTGTCAGGCTCGACAAACTCTTCAATGCAGGTCACCCTGCAGTCCGGGTTGATGTGTGCAATGCGCTCGCGCATGGCCAGCACTTTGGCCTGGCCCAGCGTGCTATCGAGGGCATGGATCTGCCGGTTGATGTTGGACTCGGACACATGGTCCAGATCAATCAGCGTCAACTGCCCAACGCCGCTTCTCGCCAGTGCTTCGGCGGCCCAGGAGCCCACACCACCGATACCGACCACCGCCACATGGGCTGCGCGAATTCTCCCAGCGCCGACAACGCCATACAGGCGCTCCAAGCCGCCAAATCGCCGTAAGGTGTCCACGCCAGACTCAGCCGGCACGGTCAAGCCGCCAAATCTGGTACTTGAAAGCGGCGACTGCCCCTATGATGATTGCCGCTACCGCTACAAAACTAGTAGCGCTCAGGGTGGAGATGCCGCTCAAACCCTGCCCCACTGTGCAACCCATCGCCGTCACACCACCGACCCCCATGAGCATTGCACCGATCAAATGATTGGCGACATCTTCGGTTCCGCCAAAGCCTTCCCAGCGAAACGTCCCCGCCGCCACGGCAACCAGCGCCGAGCCCGCAATCACACCCGCAACCGACACAATGCCCAAGGTGAGAAGTTTGCTTTTGTCGCTGAAAAACATGAGCCAGTCCAGCGTGTAGGCCAACGGTGCGACAAAACTCAGCGACTCGGCGCGCCCGGAGTTGGTAGCCAGAAACGCTTCCTGCAAGGTCTCGGGATGCTCGGCGATGTGACCCAGGGTTCCGCTGACCCACCACATGGCCACTATCACGCCACCAATGCCAAGACCGGCCAACAGGTTGTCCGGCGTGCGGAAGTCTCTGCGCCGCACCGCCCACAACAGCAAACTGCCGCCCAGGGCGACACCAAGAACCAGGCCAGCCAGCACGGGCCTGACGCCCAACGCCGCCGCAGCCCATTGCGGCAAAGAGACGCCGGCCACCATGTCAACGGCCACTTTGTCCACCGTGGCCACCCGCAGCATGGCCGTGATGCCCTTGAGCGTGGCAAACGCCGCAAGGCCCAACACGACAAACACGATCAGGGATTTCAGGCTGCCGCCGCCCACGCGAACCAGCGTCTTGCTGCCACAGCCCGACGCCAGCACCATGCCAAAACCAAACAAGGCGCCGCCAACAGCCGCCGACAGCCAGATCCAGCGGCTGGATGCATACAGCGTTTTCGAGGGGTCAATCAGCCCGGCGTAGGCCAGGCCGGCAAAGCCTGCCATCGCCACACCCATGGCCAGGCCCCATTGGCGCATCCGCGTCCAGTCACCCATGGTGACCACATCGCTGATGGCACCCATGGTGCAAAAATGCGTGCGCTGGGCGACTGCGCCAAAGACCAGGGACAGAAGAAATCCGGCCCACAGCACTTGGGTGTTGAGCGATGAGAGTTCAGATGCTTGCATCGGTTAATTTTAAGGCTGGCAGCGCAGAGGCCATCGCCTTCACCACGCCGTGCGCTCACTGCGCCAGCGTGCGGGCTTACTTGAGCCGCGCCAGACGCTCTTTGCCCGCCACGGCAGC
>JANMVO010000702.1:0-3375 GCA_031392805.1 Rhodoferax sp.
GTACAAGGGTGGCAATGCGGTGGACGCTGCGGTGGCCGCCGCTGCCGTCATGACAGTTTGCGAGCCGGTCAGCAACGGGCTGGGCAGCGATGCCTTTTGCATTTTGTGGGACGGCAAAGAACTGCACGGCCTGAACGCCTCGGGGCGCGCGCCGCAGGCCTGGACGCCGGGCTACTTCGCTGCCAAATACGGCGACAAAGCAACGGCACCCCCCAAACGCGGCTTTGATTCAGTCACGGTGCCGGGTGCCATCAGCAGTTGGGTCGCCTTGAGTGAGCGCTTTGGCAGGCTGCTATTTGCCGACCTGCTGGCACCGGCCATCGACATTGCGGAGCGCGGCTACCTGGTGCCGCCTGTGGTGCAGGGCAAGTGGACAGCCGCAGTGGACGAGTTGAAGTCGCTGCCCGGCTTTGCGCAGACGTTTTTGCCGCGCGGGCGTGCCCCCCATGTTGGAGAATTATTTCAATTTCAGACTGCAGCCCGCGCACTGCGTGCCATTGCTGCTACAAAATGTGAAGCGTTTTACACTGGGGAGATCGCCGCCGCCATTGAAAAATTCTCCTCTGAGCATGGCGGTGGCCTGCTGGCGAGTGATTTCGCGGCGCACCAGCCCGAGTGGGTCAAGCCCATCGCGAAGAACTACCGCGGCTATACGCTGCATGAAATCCCGCCTAACGGGCAGGGCATCGCGGCCTTGATTGCCTTGGGCATTCTGGACAAGTTTGACATCTCGGGCATGCACGCCGACGGCGTGGACGCGCAGCACTTGCAGATTGAGGCCATGAAACTGGCTTTTGCCGATGTCTACCGCTACGTCTCGGAGTCCTCCAGCATGGAGGTGACGGTTGCGCAAATGCTGGACGACGCCTACCTGGCGTCGCGTGCGAGCCTCATCAACATGAAAAAAGCGCAGCATTTCAAAGCCGGTTCACCGCATGACCCCCACCGCAGGGGCGGCACGGTCTATCTCACCGCCGCCGATGAGTCCGGCATGATGGTCAGCTTTATCCAGAGCAACTACATGGGTTTTGGCTCGGGCTGCGTCGAGCCCACATTTGGCATCAGCCTGCAAAACCGGGGGCATGGCTTCAGCCTGGCAGCCAACAGCCCGAATCTCGTGGCGCCGGGCAAGCGGCCCTTTCACACCATCATTCCCGCGTTCCTCACCAAAGACGGCCAGCCCCAGATGAGCTTTGGTGTGATGGGTGGCAACATGCAGCCGCAGGGCCATCTGCAAACGCTGGTGCGCATGCTGGACTACCAGCAAAACCCGCAGGCGGCCTGCGACGCGCCACGCTGGCGCTTCATTGCGGGGCTGGAGATCAATGTCGAGGCCGGCATGGCGGCCGCCACGGTTGCGGCCTTGAGCGAGCGCGGACACCACATGGAGGTCATCAACGACTCCTACCAGGACTTTGGGGCCGGGCAGTTCATCTGGCGTGCGGGGGAGCCGGGTGTGCACGGCTATGTGGCCGCAAGCGATGCCCGTCGGGATGGGCAGGCACTTGGATTTTAAGCCTGTAGCCCTCGTCAACAGGACATTTATAGCTACAAATAATGTAGCAACCGGGTTTTGCCTGGCATTTTTTGGCGCCATCGCCTTCAGTGCCAAAGCCATCATCGTCAAGCTGGCGTATCGCCACGGCGTCGATGCTGTGACGCTCCTCATGTACCGCATGCTGTTTTCGCTGCCTGTCTTTGTGGTGATGGCCTGGTGGGCCAGCCGCGACAAACCGGCGCTGACGGGCAAGGATTGGGCGGGTGTGCTCGGGCTTGGTTTCACGGGCTACTATCTGGCGAGTTTTCTTGACTTCATGGGCCTGCAGCACATCAGCGCGTCGCTGGAGCGCCTGATTCTGTATCTCGGCCCGACTTTGGTGTTGGTGCTGGGCCTGCTGCTGTACCAGCGCCCGGTGGGGCGTCGCCAGGCTGTGGGCATGATGATCAGCTACAGTGGTGTGGTGCTTGTATTTGGCCACGAACTGACCCTGCAAAGCGGCAATGTGGGGCTTGGCGCCCTGCTGGTTTTCCTGAGCGCTGTGAGCTATGCGGTGTACCTCACCTATAGCGGTGAACTGGTGCAGCGCCTCGGGTCTTTGCGGCTGGTTGGCCTGGCGACCAGCGTGGCCTGCCTGCTGTGTATTGCACAGTTTGTGCTGCTGCGCCCCTTGAGCAGCGCGCTGGTTGCCGCGCCGGTGATCTGGCTCTCCGTGCTGAACGCCACGTTGTGCACTGCCGTGCCGGTGCTCATGGTGATGATGGCGATTGAGCGCATAGGCGCCAGTATGGCGTCGCAGATTGGCATGGTGGGGCCGCTGTCAACCATTTTGATGGGCGTGTGGATTCTTGACGAGCCTTTCACCTTGTGGGTTGCCGCCGGGACGGTTTTGGTCATGACCGGCATTTTTGTGGTCACCCGCAGAACCATGGGGAACCGCAGATCAAATCATCGCGGCCCGTGACGGCTTGGCCCCGGGCGGTCTGCGGCGTTGAGTTTCTTGCCCGTAACCCATCCCGATCCAAACGCCACAAATCCGCGACGGTTTAATCGGTGCTTCCCCGGGAGCGGCGTCACCCGCCCGGCTATCGGATCATGGATACTACGGACTTACTTGAACTAATCCAGGCTATGGTCACGGCACCCTCGTCCAACCCCACCATGTCCAGCGGGGTTTCAGCGCACAAGCCGCCCACCACACTGGCGGTGATGTTCGCCGATATCGCAGGCAGCACCATGCTCTATGACACGCTGGGTGACGCGCGGGCCAAGCGAATGATTGACCCGTGCATCGCCTTGATGCGCGATATTGCAGGGCGCTATGGCGGGCGCGTCATCAAGACCATCGGCGATGAGGTGATGTGCGTCTTGCCAGACGCCGACAGCGGCTGCATCGCGGCGACTGACATGCAACTCAAGATATCGGCCTTGCCGGCGGTGTCAGGCATTCAGCGGGCGATTCGCATTGGTTTTCATGTCGGCGAGGTGATTGAGGAAAACAACGATGTGTTTGGCGACACGGTCAATATGGCGGCGCGCATGGCCAGGCTTGCCAAGTCCATGCAGATCATGACCACGCGGTCCACCGTGGACCGGTTGTCGCCGCTGTTGCGCGGCGCCACCCGCCCGATTGCAGCGCTGTCTGTCAAAGGCAAGGGTGATGACGTTGAGGTGTGCGAAATCATCTGGCAAGCCTCAGATGAGCAAACCATGATGACGCTGTCGATCATGCCCGCATTCAAGTCGGTAGAACTGCGGCTGCAACATGCGGGGCAGGAATTTTTCCTGGAGCAAGTCAACACCGGGATCGTGCTGGGCCGGGATGTGAGTTGCCACATCGTGGTGACCGACCGGATGGCGTCTCGCCAGCATGCCCG
>JANMVO010000556.1:0-1994 GCA_031392805.1 Rhodoferax sp.
GCACAGGCGCGCGGGCAGCGCGGTGTGGGTGAGCATCAGCCCTGGTTTGTGGCCCGCAAGGACATTGAGGGCAACACGCTGTGGGTGGTGCAGGGCCATGAGCATCCCTGGCTGCAATCTCTTTCATTGCGTGCGCAAGACGCCAACTGGGTGGCAGGCAGCGCGCCGGTGGCGGGGCAGTACGCCGCCAAGAGCCGCTATCGCCAGGCAGATTCAACGTGCACTTTGAGCACTGTCAGTCTTGATGCTTTTAGCCTCGACTTTCCCGACCGGCAGTGGGCGGTCACGCCGGGGCAGTCTGCCGTGTTGTACAACGGCGAGGTTTGCCTGGGTGGCGGCGTGATTGCGTGATCGCTTGATCGCTTTGAAAAACCGGCTAAGGCGGCGTGCGACGCAGCTTCATTGGCTCTGTGCGCCCTGTGGGGCAGTTTGCGAGAGGTCGATGCTGATTCGAACCGAGCGCCCGACACCCGCTTGTCTTGCAATGAAGCCGCGACGCTCAAGCGTTTGCATCATTTGATTCACGCTGGGTGCTGAGACAAGAAAATGCCGTTCAATGTCAGATTCAGCGGGCGACCTGCCAAAGCGGGCGATGTACTTTGCGATGAACGCGAGGTACTCGAACTGTCGCTTGGTGGGTTGGGCGGAAGTGCCTATTGCGGCAGCACCATCCGGAGGTTTGATGGCGGCAACGAGTTCGTCGGAACGTGCTTCCACTTTGAGCGTAACGCCATTTGAGAAATGAATGCTCAGCCGCTGGTTTCCCTCGACGCTGGCGTGCGAAACCTGCATGCCTTGGAGAATCTGCGTTAGCGATTTGGTAGTCAAGATTTTGGATGGCATGGAACTTGGCATCAAGAGTTTTTAGCGTGCAGCATAGCGCAGCGCCGGTTTTTGGGCGGCTTATCGGGATAGGAAGAAGCCTCGCGGCCTCCGTCTCCCACGCTCGATGACCATGTACGGGGCATTCGCATGCATGACATCCAAAAGTGCATGCACCGCTTCATCGGCTTTGATTCCGGGCAGTGCCGAGCCGATGTGGCCGCCAAGCTGAATGTGCAGTGATTCAGCCGGAATGAAGCTGCGTTTTCTAACAAATCTCAATGCCCCGCCTGATCCCCCCACAACTGCTTCAGCCGCGCGTCGCGGCCGCAACCGTTGCGGTAGTACTTGTAGCGAATCGGGTTTTTCCTGTAGTAGTCCTGGTGATACTCCTCGGCCGGGTAGAAGGCCGTGGCCAGCGTGATCTCGGTCACGATGGGCTCTTTGAAAGGCTTGGATTTTTCCAGTGCGGCGCGCGAGTCTTGGGCGATTTTCAGCTGCTCGTCATTTTGCGCAAAGATGGCGGTGCGGTAGGGTGAGCCGTGGTCGCAAAACTGCTGGTCTAGGGCGGTGGGGTCAATGGTGTGCCAGAAGTAGGCCACCAGGCGCTGGTAGCTGACTTTGGCCGGGTCATACACCACCTCTACCGCTTCGGCGTGCCCGGTGTTGTGGGACGACACCTGCTCGTAGGTGGGCTTGGCTACTCTGCCACCGGTGTAGCCCGAGGTGGTGGAGATAACGCCGGGGATCTTGTCGAAATCAGACTCCACGCACCAAAAGCAGCCACCCGCAAAGCTTGCCTTGGCCGTGACCGCCGGGGTGGCTTGGGTTGCGGCCTTTGTGGCAGCAGTCTGCGCGTTGAGCGGCGCGCCAAACACCAGCGCAAGACTGAACAAGGCAGCCGCGCCGCTGGCGACGAGATAGCCGAGAATTCCATTTTGAGTTTTCATGCAGCACCTGTAAATTTAAGCGCAACGCCGTTGTTGCAATAACGTTTTCCGGTGGGGGCCGGGCCGTCGTTGAAGACATGGCCCTGGTGTCCGTCGCAGCGGGCGCAGTGGTATTCGGTGCGCGGCAGTACCAGCTTGAAATCAGTTTTGGTGCCAACGGCACCTGGCAACGTGCTGAAGAAACTCGGCCAACCGGTGCCACTTTCGAACTTCGCGGTCGAT
>JANMVO010000710.1:0-2568 GCA_031392805.1 Rhodoferax sp.
ATGGCGGCCAAAGTCGATCAAAGCCCAAGTGAAGCTGCCAATGCACACCGAGTAGACCAGCGGCAGCTCATAGGGCCGCTGCGGTTGAAAGGTGTATTGAATGGCCGAGATGGCCAGGCAAAACGCCATGGTTTGCAGGTAAAACTGCAGCTTGTTCAGCCAGTCGATTTTCATGACACGTGTGTTCCAGCTACGGCCTGTTTTGTGGGTCCTGCTGGCGTTGCAGACGCTCGCGCTCCTTTTGCACCAGGCGCTCGCGCAGGCCGCTGCCTTTGCCGAGAAACCAGACAGAAATGCCGTGCAGCGCCAGACCCAGCCCCCAGCCCAGCAGCGGCTTGACGGACCAGGCGCGGGTGCCAAAGGCGTACTGCGATATGGAGAACAGAAACAGGTTGACGGCGATGTACACGGCGGCGTGGATGTACCAGCCCAGCTTGGCGCCAGCGCGCCTGGCCGCGATGCGTTCTATTTCCTCCGAGGTCATCGGCGTATTGATGGGCGTGTTCATATTATTTTCATTCTATGGCCTTGACTTGCGGTTGAGTGTTGCCTCCCAGCAGGTGCGTCTGGAAGAATCGGCTGATGCGCCCGTACAGCACGGGCAGCTCGGCGCGATTGAAGCCCGGTGGGTCTTTCAACAGGCGTTCAAGGCGTGGGGGCAGGTCGGGGGCCATTGGGGCCAGCAGTGCGCCGTGGCCAGCAGTGGGCAGGTTGGCCAACAGCTCGCAGGTCTTGCAAGCCTCGATCACCGCGGCGCTGTGAAATTTTGGCACGAGCCAGAGGTCTTTCCCGGCTTGAATCAAACCCAAAGGAACCGCCGGATTGGCGAGTGTGGCAAGGTCAAAGTCTGCTGAGAAGGGCACACCCGCCACGATGGCCTGAATGCGCGCGTCGGTGTGGCCGTACCAGGCGTCGCCGCCCCGCAGGCGCCAGCGGATCAGGGGCATCGCCACCGCTTTCTTGATGCCATCCCAGCCATTGCCATTGAGTGCGGTGGCAGCGCTGGTGCAGGCGGCAAAGTCTTCTGCGAGATGCGCCTCGCAATGCGCCAGCAACCGCGCGGGTGACCAGAGCCCGCCCGCCAAGGTGAGGGCGGTGTGGCCCCCGGCGGACATGCCCCACACGCCGACGCGCCGCGCATCAACCAGCGGCGCGAAGCGGGCGTCTTGGATGATGGCGTCAATTGCGCGCGACACTTCAAAGGGGCGCAGTTTCCAGCTCTCAGGGCCGATTTTGCTATGGTCATGCCAGTTGTCCCCCGCGTGCTCTGGCATGGCGACGATGAAGCCCGCCGCCACCAGGGCGTGTGCGAGGTCGCTGTAAACCCAGGCTGAGGCCCCCGAGCCATGTGAGACCACGATCAGGCGGCCATTGCCGCGCTCGGGCGCGCCGTCCGCCGCAACGGTGACGGTGAATGTCCCGCGCTTGACCTGGGTCTGCGCTGCCGCCGTGGGGTAGAACACCGTGACCGGGCCGTCCGTGGCGCTGGCAGGCAGCACGGTGACGCCGGTGGCGGCGTGCGCCGACGTGATGTTGATAGCTGCCAACGTGCAGGCCGTGACAAGGGTTGCGAGCCATCGCAGAACGGCAAAAGTTGTGGATGTCATGTGATTCATGCGTTTAAGGTAGGAGCGCCTGGGGTGATGTCGGCAGTTAAGCCTGGGTAAAGCCTGGTGTGGCTTGGATAAGGCCTGGGTATGGACTCGGTATGGCCTGGGGTGTGCCCTGGGTTATGACCCTTGATTTACCAGGGGTCACGCTGGGTGCGCAGAAGGGTGGTCAGATGGGCGCGCTCGCGCTGCACCATGCGCTCGCGCCATGCGTTGCCCGGCATGAAAACAAATGCCACCAGGCCGTGAATCAGCAGGCCCAGGCCCCAGCCCAAAGACGGGAAGGCAACCCCATGCCGCCCACTGAATTCGGCCAGGGCAGCCAGACCAAGATTGACCGTGACGAACACAAAAGCGTGGATATACCAGCCCAGCTTCCGGCTAACGCGTTTGCGGGCCAGGCGGTCAGCACGGTTGTCAAGATCATTGGTAAAGTTTGCAGCGGTGCTCATGGTGAATTCCTCTTGGTTGGCGTGAAAGTACTGGCATGCCTTGAAGCGCGATGGCACTGCGCTTGCCCGCATGCCAAGGCGGGTTGAGATGCCTGCACTGTTGCAGCACCTTGATGCGCCTGCCACCGGTTTGCGACGGAATGCTTTGGTGCAGGCGTGAACTGCTGATTTGCGGGGCAGGATGCGCGTCAAATCTCGCAGCGCCAGTCGCAAGGGCGGTTTCCGCCCCCCGGTTATGCCTGTACCCATGCATTGCCCCGAGTCCGTGCACCGCAGTTAAGGCCTTGGCGGGGATTGAATTGACACGTGCACAGCGCAGTCTCTGTGTGCTGTGCTCGATGGTGAGCTTTGTAGGGCTTGTTGAGCATCTTGGAGACCTGGGCGTTGACGTACTCTGAGCCATTGTCAAAGTGAAAGCCCACTACTCAAAGGGAATCCCTTACCTCGTTGGACAAGGCTGGGGATGTGTTGTCCGAATGTGCTGTGTGAAATGCCGTCTGATTAAT
>JANMVO010000716.1:0-16351 GCA_031392805.1 Rhodoferax sp.
CCGCCTTCCACCTTGATCGTTATGAATTTAGTAGCTCCCTCTCCATCACGCACAATGGCCTGTGCCAGTTTTTGTGCCACACCCAGCATCGCAGCCTTCAACGCCTGGCCGTCAGCACTGCTGAGTGAATCTATCGCTGCGTGCTTTGCCTTGTTGCTGGCAATCACCACGAAGGAATCGTTGGTGGACGTGTCACCGTCGACCGTCACCCGGTTGAAGGAGCCTTCGGCCAGTTCACGTGCCAGCTGTTGCATGACGGCCTGGCTGATGCAGGCATCGGTCGCCATGAAACCCAGCATGGTTGCCATGTTGGGACGGATCATGCCCGCTCCCTTGCTGATGCCGGTGATACTGACCAGGGTACCGCCAATGCGGACCTGCGCGCCAAACGCCTTGGGCACGGTGTCGGTCGTCATGATGCCCTCGGAGGCACGCAGCCAGTTGTCCTCCCGCGCATCGGCGATTGCCGCTGCCAACCCGGCCTCGATGCGGTCATTGGGCAGCGGCTCCATGATGACACCGGTAGAGAACGGCAGAATTTCCGCAGGTAAAACACCAAGCTGCTTGGCCAGTGCCACACAGGTGCTGAGGGCACGCGCCAGGCCGTCTGCCCCGGTGCCGGCGTTGGCGTTGCCCGTATTGATCAACAGGGCCCTGATGCCAGAACCTGAGGCCAGATGATCGCGACAAATCTGCACCGGTGCCGCACAAAATCGGTTTAGTGTGAAGACACCCGATACCGACGCACCCGCGTCCATCAGCACAACGCTAAGGTCTTTTCGGTTGGCCTTGCGAATGCCCGCTTCAGTGACACCGATGCGGACACCGGCTATTGGGAAAAGCGCCGCAGAATTTGGTGCGGACAGGTTAACAGCCATACAAATCCTTCAAACCAATTTGCCGTGGCATTGTTTGTATTTTTTGCCACTGCCACAAGGACAAGGCTCGTTGCGGCCAACACGGGGCACATCACTGGCCGGAACTGACTCCCGTCGACGCACCGTATCCTCGTCCAGCTTGGCCACCACCTCACCCGTTTCCGTGGGCGCTGTGTATGTCATGTTGGCAATGCTCTCGGCGCGGTTTTCCATATCCACAGCGGCCTGCTCAAGCTGATCGCCAGACTGCACCTTAACCGTCATCAGCAGCTTGGTGACTTCATTTTTGACAGAGTCCAGCAATTGGCCGAAGAGCTCAAACGCCTCGCGTTTGTATTCCTGCTTGGGCTGCTTTTGTGCATAGCCGCGCAAATGGATGCCCTGGCGCAGATAGTCCAATGCACTTAAATGCTCACGCCAATGCGTGTCGATGCTTTGAAGCAGAACCATGCGCTCGAACTGAACAAAATTCTCTGCGCCCACCATCGCCACCTTGGCCGAGAAAGCATCGTTAGCGGCTCTAATAATTTGATCCAGAAGATCCTGGTCGGTCATGGCATTGGCGGCCTTTACCTGACTTTGCAACGGTATCTCAATCTGCCACTCATCGGCAAGCACTTTTTCCAGCGCGGCAATATCCCATTGCTCCTCAACGGACTCCACCGGCACGTACTGCCGTACTAAATCGGTAAAGCAGCCTTCGCGCAATGAGTCAATTTGGGCAGACAGGTCCGTTGCATCCAGGATCTCATTGCGCTGCTGGTAGATAACCTTGCGCTGGTCATTGGAGACATCGTCGTACTCGAGCAACTGCTTGCGCATGTCAAAGTTGCGTGCTTCCACCTTGCGCTGAGCACTCTCAATGCTGCGCGTCACGATACCCGCCTCAATCGCCTCGCCATCGGGCATCTTGAGGCGATCCATGATGGCCTTCACACGGTCACCCGCAAAGATGCGCATCAGCGCATCATCCAGGCTCAGGTAAAAGCGCGATGAGCCAGGGTCACCCTGGCGGCCGGAACGCCCGCGCAACTGGTTGTCGATACGACGTGATTCGTGCCGCTCGGTGGCAATGATGCGCAAACCGCCCAGCGACTTGACCAACTCATGGTCTTGCGTCCATTGGGTACGAATTTCTGCGACCTGATGCTTCTTGCCAGCCGGGTCTAGCACCTCATCAGCCTCAATAACACTGATGGCTTTTTCCATATTTCCACCCAGCACGATGTCCGTTCCACGTCCTGCCATGTTGGTGGCAATGGTGATCATCTTTGGACGGCCCGCCTGTGCCACGATGTCAGCCTCGCGCGCATGTTGTTTGGCGTTGAGAACCTGATGTGGCAGTTTTTCCTTCTCCAGCAACTGCGCAATGATTTCCGAATTTTCAATCGAGGTCGTACCTACCAATACCGGCTGACCCCGGTCATAGCATTCGCGAATATCTTTAATCGATGCCTCGTATTTTTCTCGAGTGGTTTTGTACACACGGTCGAGCTGGTCTTCGCGCTGATTGGGGCGGTTGTACGGCATCACCACCGTTTCAAGCCCATAAATTTCCTGGAATTCATAGGCCTCGGTATCAGCAGTGCCAGTCATGCCTGCCAACTTGCCATAAAGGCGGAAATAGTTCTGGAAGGTGATGGATGCCAGCGTTTGGTTCTCCGGCTGGATGCTCACATCTTCCTTGGCCTCGACCGCCTGGTGCAAACCATCACTCCAACGGCGCCCCGACATCAAGCGCCCGGTAAACTCGTCAACGATGACGATTTCACCTTCCTGCACCACGTAGTGCTGATCGCGGTGATACAGGTGATTGGCCCGCAGCGCTGCGTAGAGATGGTGCATCAGCGTGATATTGGCCGGATCGTAAAGTGTGGCACCCTCTGGAATCAGCTTGATATCGACAAGAATGCGTTCCGCACTCTCGTGGCCCTGTTCGGTCAGAAAGACTTGATGACTTTTTTCATCAAGCGTAAAGTCACCCGGTTTGGTAACTCCCTCGCCTGTGCGAGGATCGGCTTCGCCTTCCTGGCGGGTCAATAACGGCACCACCTTGTTAATCGCCACATACAGGCTGGTGTGGTCTTCAGCTTGCCCGCTGATGATGAGCGGCGTGCGGGCCTCGTCAATCAGGATGGAATCCACCTCGTCAACAATGGCGTAGTTCAGCCCCCGCTGCACGCGGTCAGCCACCTCATAAACCATGTTGTCGCGCAGATAGTCAAACCCGTATTCATTGTTGGTGCCGTACGTTATATCCGCGCGGTAGGCCGCCTGCTTTTGCTCCCGTGGCATCTGCGGCAAATTAATACCAACACTCATCCCGAGAAAGTTGTACAGCTTTCCCATCCACTGGGCATCGCGATTGGCCAGGTAGTCATTCACAGTGACCACATGCACGCCTTTGCCGGCAAGCGCATTGAGGTAGACCGGCAAAGTGGCCGTTAACGTTTTGCCCTCGCCTGTGCCCATCTCCGAGATCTTGCCGTTGTGCAGTGACATGCCCCCGAGCAATTGCACGTCGAAGTGGCGCATCATCATGACGCGTTTCGAGCCTTCACGCACCACCGCAAATGCCTCTGGCAACAAGGCATCAAGCGATTCACCGTTTGCCACACGGTCTCGAAACTCCTGCGTCTTGGCTTGGAGCGCATCGTCCGACAGTTTCTCGAACGAAGCCTCCAACGCATTGATGCGGGTTACTGTATTGCGGTACTGTTTGAGGAGGCGATCATTGCGACTGCCGAAGATTTTGGTAAGAATGTTGGTGGCCATGAATGCAATACCGGCCCGCTAACCCACTTGGGTCAACAGCACGGCGCAATCCTTTTTAAAATCAAGATGAAAATGGGGTTGTCGGTATGAAACTCAAGCGCTTCGACGAAATACGAAACGTATTGACTAACCCAATGCTTGATTTTACCTTTGATGGGCGAGTGGCCGATCAGGCGTGGGTGGCAGTTGTGTGCCAGCCAAGAATCGTGTAGTTACAGCTTTTGCAAGCTGCTGTGCAGTCAGGTTATGCCCGGCCGTCAAAAACTTCTGGGGATCTTGGGGAAAGCCCTGGACAAGAACTTCAAAATGCAGATGGGGACCGGTAGAGCGTCCTGTCGTGCCCACCTCTGCAATTTTTTGACCCCGTTTGATCAAGTCACCTTTTTTTACAAACACTTTTGAGGCGTGAGCGTAACGGGTGATGAGATCATTGCCGTGGTCTATTTCAATCATGTTGCCGTAAGCGGCGTGAACCTCCTGAGCGACGACTACACCGCCGGCTGCAGCCAAAATGGGGGCACCAAGTTCCGCCTGAAAGTCCAGCCCCGTGTGCAAGGCCGAACCTCCCGTGAAGGGATCAATCCGCCAGCCAAATGCGGAACCCAAAATGCCGTTGGACACGGGCTGCTGGGTTGGAACCATCATGTTGCGGATTTTCTGCTCGAACAGTTTTGATTCCATCATCGTCATCAGGTCCGTACGCTGATCGGCGATGCGGTCCATATCTGCGAGTGTTGCCTGTAGCTCCTCCATCGAAAGTGATCGGCCTTCCACCAGAGCACCCCCGCGACCCGGTGGCGTTTTGATGTCGATGGGATTAACTCCTGCAAGACCCGATACGCGTTCGCCCAGTGACTCTAGCTGCATCAGCTTGGCCTGCATTTCACCGAGTTTCCTGGCCATCACATCAAGGTTTTCGCGCATAAACCGGTCGCGTTGCGCAAACTCGTCTTTAACCAAGAATTTGATGAAGGTGCCCACCACAGGCCAGCCCTCGCGCGCACCCTTCAGAAATACCCAATGGTACAAACCAGCTGCCACCAGCGTCAGCACAAAAGACATGACGCAGCCCGCGAACAAGAGCTTTCTGCCGGAGAAATGGATCGCACGGCTTCGGGCCAGCCACGCATCCGTGATAATCATTTGCATTCGGATTCCTTTTCAAGAGCTCATCTCATGACCCAACGTCAGCGAAGCATTACCCTCATGCAGGCCACGCAGGAAACGCCCGCGTTGGCCAGACTGACTGAACTGTCAGCGGAATCAGTCGCCCGACTGAAGGCTATCAGCACGCTGATTCCCGACACCTTGCGGTCGTCCATCAAAGCTGGACCCATCGACGGAACTGTCTGGTGCCTGATTCTGGACAATAACGCCACGGCGGCAAAAATTCGCCAGCTCTTACCCTCAATTCAATCGTTTCTGCAAACCAGGGGGTGTGAGGTTAACTCAATTCGATTGAAGGTTCAAATTGCGCAGGATTTGTAGCGCGGCAAAGTCTCTCTTTGACCTGCCTTTAAAAATGGTGCCGATTGTCGGAGTCGAACTGACGACCTACCGCTTACAAGGCGGTTGCTCTACCAACTGAGCTAAATCGGCACTTTGCAAATTTTACAGGACTTGCACGTTAAACCGGACGACCAAACGCGAGAATTCGCCCACACTGCGCTATTTCACACGTTTGAGGGCAGGTCGCGGACCAGACGGGGGTCGCGTCGGTTTGGGGGGCTCATCCCCGTGTTTAGCTGGAATGTTGATAAGCTGAACCACTTTAGATTCGGGGTCCAATACCCGTAATACTTCGGGCACAGATGCTAACGTTGCCGGTGGGTGATCGGGTTGGTGCTGGCTCTGTGGCACCGCCATTGGGAAAGCCATGCCCTGCCCATTTTCCCGTGCATAGATGGCGATGACGCGACTGATGGGCACCATGATTTCGCGTGCGGTACCTGCAAAACGTGCTTTGAATTCAATGAACTCGTTACCCAGCTTGAGCGAGCTTGTGGCATCAAAGCTGATATTGAGCACAATTTCTCCATCTTTCACGTATTCGTTGGGCACCCGCACACTGTTGTCCACCAGCACTGCCACATAAGGGGTGAACCCATTGTCGGTGCACCATTCATACAGGGCCCGGATCAGGTAAGGACGGGTAGAGGTGGCGTCTTTGGTGTCGATCATTGATGCCGATAGCAGACGCTGACGTGGGATATCACTTTCGCATAACCTTTTCGGACGGCGTCAATGCTTCAATATACGCCGGTCGCGAAAAAATGCGCTCCGCATATTTGAGGAGCGGAGCCGCGTTCTTGCTGAGATCGATGCCGTAGTAATCAAGACGCCATAGCAATGGCGCGATAGCCACGTCCAGCATCGAGAAATTGTCACCCAACATGTACTTGTTTTTAAGAAAAATCGGGGCTAGCTGGGTCAGGCGATCCCGCACATGCGAGCGCGCTTTCTCAAGCAATTTCTCATTGCTCTTGGCAGCGCGAGATTCCAGCGTTGAAACGTGCACAAATAGTTCCTTCTCGAAGTTGAGCAGAAACAGGCGGACGCGCGCGCGGTCTACCGGGTCACCGGGCATCAGTTGTGGATGTGGAAAACGCTCGTCAATATACTCATTGATGATGTTGGACTCATAAAGAATCAGGTCGCGCTCCACCAGAATCGGAACCTGTCCGTATGGATTCATCACGTTGATGTCTTCCGGCTTGTTGTAGAGATCCACGTCGCGAATCTCAAAGTCCATGCCTTTTTCAAAAAGGACAAAGCGGCAGCGGTGGGAAAACGGGCAGGTAGTACCTGAATACAACACCATCATGGTGGGGGCTCCTAAAAACTAAAAGGAGTGGGATGCATCAGGCAGTCCCACTCCGGAAAACCCAGGGCACACGCAGTGAGCAATGCCTGAGCACCTGGTACGTGCTATTTGACGTCTTTCCAATACGCGGCGTTGAGTCGCCAAGCTACCAAAGTGAAGACCCCCAGAAACATCAAAACCCAGACCCCCACCCGAACGCGGCTGTTCTGGGTAGGCTCGCCCATCCACTGTAGATAGCTGACCAAGTCACCTATCGCCTGGTCGTATTGAAGGGGTGTCAAAGTGCCTGGTGTTAGCTGTTCCCAGCCTTTGAATGTTTTCAGTTCGTGCCCGTGCTCCATGCTGGACTCAAACACCGGCTGACGGTTGCCCTGCAATTCCCACAGCGCGTGAGGCATGGCCACATTGGGATAAGCCAGGTTATTCCAGCCCGTCGCCTTGGCGCTGTCAGGGTAGTAGGTGCGCAAATAGGTGTAGAGGTAGTCACCCCCACTTCCTTGCCCCTCTGCAGAGCGTGACCGTGCAATCACGGTCAAATCAGGTGGATTGGCCCCAAACCAATCTTTGGCCTGCTTGGGATCGATCGCTGCCTTCATGGTCTCACCGACCTTGTCCGTGGTGAAAAGAAGATTTTCTTTGATCTGCTTTTCGGTCAAGCCGATGTCCTTGAGGCGGTTGTACCGCATGTAGGCCGCAGAATGGCAATTCAGGCAATAGTTGACAAACAACTTGGCCCCATTTTGGAGCGCAGCAAGGTCGTTGGTGTGGTTGGGTGCTTTGTCCCAGGCGATACCGCCTGTGTTCGCCTGCACACCAGCCACGATGCCCATCGCAGCAATCCAAGCGAGAATGAATTTTTTGGAGATGCCCATGATTTTCATTTTTAAGATGTCCCGATCAGTGGGCCGCGAAAGTGACGCGATTGGGCACTGGCTTGGATTCGCCTATGCGACTCCACCAGGGCATCAAGATAAAGAAACCGAAGTAAAACAGGGTTCCGACTTGTGAAACGCGCTCGCCGATAGCCGACGGTGGCTGCACGCCAAGGTACGCCAATATCACGAAATTAATGACAAAAATACCGTACAGATATTTATGCCAATCAGGACGGTACCGAATTGACTTGACTGCACTGTAGTCCAGCCATGGCAAGAAAAACAGAATGATGACCGCGCCACCCATCACCATCACACCCCAGAATTTGGCATCAATGGAGAGCATCATGGCAGCCACCGCCACCGCGACAATCAGAATCACGCCCTTGAACAAGGCTGGCATTTTGAACTTTATCGCGCTCACCAATGCGCCGCCCAACACGCAGGCAATCAGGACGTACATCATCTCGCTCGTAATGGCGCGCAGCATTGAGTAATACGGTGTGAAATACCAAACCGGTGCGATATGCGCAGGCGTCTTGAGTGGGTCTGCCGGGATGAAGTTGTTGTACTCCAGGAAATAACCGCCTGCTTCGGGCGCAAAGAAGATGATGGCTGTGAATACCATCAGGAAAATGCTGACCGCAAAGATGTCATGAACCGTGTAATACGGGTGAAACGGTATGCCATCCAGCGGATGGCCCTTGGCATCTTTGGGTGCATTTGGGCCCTTGATTTCAACGCCGTCCGGGTTGTTGGACCCCACCTCATGCAAAGCAATGATGTGCGCCGCTACCAGGCCCAGCAACACCAGCGGCACGGCAATCACGTGGAAACTGAAAAAGCGGTTCAGGGTGGCGTCGCCCACCACGTAATCACCGCGAATCAATAGCGCCAGATCGGGTCCCACAAACGGGATGGCAGCAAACAGATTCACGATGACCTGCGCACCCCAATAGCTCATCTGGCCCCACGGCAGCAAATAACCCATGAAGGCCTCGGCCATCAGACACAGGAAAATCGCACAGCCAAAAATCCAGATCAATTCGCGTGGTTTGCGGTAACTGCCATAGATCAGGCCCCGGAACATGTGCAGGTAAACCACGATGAAGAAGGCCGAAGCCCCGGTGGAATGCATGTAGCGCACCAGCCAGCCCCAAGGCACGTCGCGCATGATGTATTCGACCGAGCCAAAAGCCAACGCCGCATCCGGCTTGTAGTGCATGGTGAGGAAAATGCCGGTAACGATCTGGATGACCAGGACGAGCATGGCCAATGAGCCAAAGATGTACCAAAAGTTGAAATTCTTCGGGGCATAGTACTCGCCCATATGCTCCTTGTAGAGCTTGGATGCGGGGAATCGGTTGTCAATCCAGTTCAGCAGCTTTTCGGCTGCTGGGGCGTTGGGGGAAATTTCTTTCATTTCTGCCATGGTGTGGTGCTCTGTAATGCTTCGTGCGCTGAATTCGCGGTATGGCTTCAGGCTTTTTTATCTTCGCCGATCAGCAAACGGTTGTCGGACATGTACATGTGAGGCGGCACTTCAAGGTTATCGGGTGCGGGCTTGTTCTTGAATACTCGGCCAGCCATGTCGAAGGTCGAACCGTGGCAAGGGCAAAGAAACCCGCCCTGCCAATCGTCCGGAAGTGAGGGCTGCGCACCGGTCTGGAACTTGTCTGATGGCGAACACCCCAAGTGTGAGCAAATGCCAACTGCCACGAAGATTTCCGGCTTGATGGATCGCCCTTCGTTGCGCGCATAGGCGGGCGTGATTTCATCCATCTTACGCAGTGACTTTGGGTCGGCTAGCTGACTGTCGAGTTTGGGCAAAGTTGCCAGTTGATCGGGTGTGCGTTTGACAATCCAGACCGGCTTGCCACGCCACTCAACCGTCATCTTTTCGCCTGGTTTAAGTGCTGAAATGTCCACTTCAACCGCTGCACCAGCCGCTTTGGCACGTTCGGACGGCTGAAATGTGCTCACAAAAGGGATAGCAACTGCGCCAGCGCCAACAGCTCCAGCGATGCCTGACGCAATTAGCCAGGTTCTCTTGCTGGCGTCGGTGCGGCCATCGCCGACTAGGGTCTCACTCATGGGAATCCTCAATGAAATCGTGGCTGTTAGGTCAACTATGAATTGTAGCCGAGACGATTGTCGCAGTTTGCGACGGAATCAACACTTGACAACGACTCGGGGACCGCAATACTCGGCTTGTTTGTAACCACAACAGGAGATAGCAAATGAGCATGATGCAAGAATTCAAGGACTTCGCACTCAAGGGCAACGTGATGGATCTCGCCGTAGGCGTCATCATTGGCGCGGCGTTTGGAAAGATCGTCGATTCTGTCGTCGGAGATCTGATCATGCCCGTTGTGGGCAAAATTTTTGGTGGAATCAATTTCACCGAGATGTACGTCATGCTGGCACCCCCGGCCAAAGCGGTGGAGGGCGTGGCGAGTTATGCCACGCTCAAAGCCGCTGGTGCCAACCTGTTTGCCTACGGCAATTTTCTCACTATCGCTGTCAACTTCATCATCCTGGCGTTCATCATCTTCATGATGGTCAAGCAGATGAACCGCCTGAAAAAAGACGTCCCTGCCCCAGTAGCGCCTGAAGACGTGCTGTTGCTGCGCCAGATTCGCGACAGCCTGAAGAAATAATATTCCCGGCGGGCAACGCAAACACAACGCCCGGCGCATCACGCGCCGGGCTTTTTTTTACGCGCGAATTGCTGACACCCGCCCATTTGACAGCGACCGCGCCATGCTGATCGCCTCAACCAGACTGGAAGCATCGGCCCGGCCCGTTCCCGCAATGTCAAAGGCCGTGCCGTGGTCAGGGCTGGTGCGCACAAGGGGCAGGCCCAGGGTCACGTTCACGCCCTTTTCGACCCCAAGGTACTTGACCGGAATCAGCCCCTGATCGTGGTACATGGCCACCACCACGTCAAATTCGCCGACCCGCTGTGCTTTGGTGCGCGCGCGCATGAACACCGTGTCGGGCGCAAAGGGGCCGGTGGCATTGATGCCTTCCGCGCAAGCTGCGACGATTGCGGGCGCAATGACATCAATTTCTTCCCGTCCGAATAGGCCGCCTTCACCGGCATGCGGGTTCAAACCCGCCACACCAATTCGCGGAGCGCGGCCCAAGACAGACCTCAAGGTTGCGTGGGTGATACGCAGGGTTTGTAAAACATTGTCAAAACTGACGGCTGCGATGGCCTGCACCAAAGACATGTGAATGCTCGTCAAAACGACCCGAATCTCGTCGTTGGCCAGCATCATGCGAACCGGCACTTGCGCGATGGATTTGCCCAGAAACCCGGCGGCTTGCGCCTGCAACATTTCAGTGTGGCCCGGATAGTTGCAATGCGGCATGCCGGCTCTGGCCAGCGCTTCTTTGTGCAAGGGCGCGGTCACCATTGCCGCGATCTGTCCGCGCAGCGCTGCCTGCGCCGCCCAGACCACGCACAGCGCGGCCATTTCTCCGGCCAAACCGCTTATTTTCCCAATCGGGACAAGCACTGTTTGCTCTTTAATTTGAAGTACTGGAATGCAATGCGGCGGCACATTGAGCGCGTCGGCCGGTGTTTCAATCAAAGCCACGGGCAGCGCAATCTGGCCCTTGCTGACAAATTCAACCGCCCGGCGCAGCGTAGCGACGTCACCCACGACGAAACAACCCTGCGTGACCTGCGGCAAGTCGCGAAACGCTTTGGCAATGATCTCAGGGCCAATCCCAGCCGGGTCGCCCATGGTGATCGCGATGGGTGTCATTTGAATGTTCAAGCCGGGTTGTCAATGTCAATGAACTCATGCACCAAACCGAATTGTTTGGCAACACAGGCCACCACTGCGGGTGCACCATAGCGCTCGGTTGCGTGATGACCACAGGCCAGGTAGGCCACACCACACTCACGCGCATAGTGCGCCTGCGGCTCGGAAATTTCACCGGTGATGAAAGCCTGAGCGCCTGCGGCGATTGCCGCCTCAAAGTAGCTTTGCGCACCTCCGGTGCACCATGCTATTTTATTTATAGCTATATCAATAGGACCGACGAGGGCTACAGGTCTTTTTAATACATTTTCGATGTGTTTGGCGAGCGCCGGGGCACCATTGAAGCTGCCGCCATCGGAACGGCCACCGAAATACCCCAGTCCTTGCTCGCCAAAACGTCCCTCAGAGCCGTCCGATGGCGTCAGACCGAGCTGCAAGCCTAGTTGGGCGTTGTTGCCCAATTCGGCGTGCGCGTCCAGCGGCAAATGGTAGGCAAACAGGTTGATATTGGCCACCAGCAACAAGGCCAGTCGTTGCTTCATCCAACCAGTCACGCACCCGTCCTGGCCGCGCCAGAACAACCCGTGGTGCACGAAAATTGCATCGGCTTTTGCTTCAATCGCCGCTTCGATCAAAGCCCGGCTGGCTGTCACACCGGAAACTATTTTGTTGATCTGCGCTTTGCCTTCTACCTGCAGACCATTGGGCCCATAGTCGCGAAAGCGCTCCGGTTGGAGCAAAGTGTTGAAGGCTTGAAGAAGATGGCTTCGCTCAATCATGCCGAATTGTCGCACTCACTCACTCACGCTCTCACTGGTGGAGTTTTTCTCCGCCAACCCACGCGCAGGTCCATTGTGTATGGGTTACCCCGTTGCGCACAGCCAAGCCTACAATTTGCAATATGAAACGTCTATGGCTATTATTCTCTCAAACCGCAACCGTGCTGCTGGCGGCCTATTTTGTAGTGGCGACGTTGAAGCCGGCGTGGCTGAACCAGCACTCTGCTCTATCAGGCGCGCAAACCTTCGTTGAGGCACCCGTCAACACGCATTCGGCATCGCCCGCGAGCAGTTTTCGGATGGCCGCTTCAAAAGCCTCGGCGACCGTGGTCAGCATCAACACCAGTAAAGCCGCGCAAAAAAGCCCGCACGGCAACGACCCCTGGTTCAAGTTCTTCTTTGGCGAAAAAGGCACTGAATCGCAGGTCGGATTGGGCAGTGGCGTGATTGTCAGCGCCAGCGGTTACATCCTCACCAACAATCACGTGGTGGAAGGCGCTGACGAAATTGAAGTCGTGCTCAATGACAGCCGCCACACCGTCGCCAAAGTGATTGGAACCGACCCCGATACCGATCTGGCCATTCTCAAGATCGAACTCGACCGGCTGCCCGTCATAGTGCTGGGCAACTCTGAGTCGCTTCAGGTGGGCGATCAGGTGATGGCGATCGGCAATCCGTTCGGCGTGGGCCAAACCGTCACCGGCGGCATTGTGAGTGCTTTGGGGCGCAACCAGCTGGGCATCAACACGTTTGAGAACTTTATCCAGACCGATGCCGCCATCAACCCTGGCAATTCCGGCGGTGCACTGGTGGATATCAATGGCAACCTGCAAGGCATCAACACGGCCATCTACTCGCGTTCGGGCGGCAGCATGGGCATTGGCTTTGCGATTCCTGTCTCCACCGCCAGACTGGTGATGGAGGGCATCGTGAAGGATGGTCAGGTTACCCGCGGCTGGATCGGGGTGGAGCCCAACGATTTATCACCCGAACTGGCTGAAACCTTTGGCGTCAAGGCAAAACAGGGCGTAATCATCACAGGTGTATTGCAAAACGGACCCGCTGCGCTCTCAGGCATCCGCCCCGGCGATGTTGTCATCAGTGTGGCGGGAAACCAGGTCTCCAATGTGTCCGAGTTGCTGACCAACGTTGCCGCGTTGAAGCCGGGCACTGCCTCAAAGTTCAACCTCTTGCGCCGGGATGAAAAAGTTGAACTGGATGTGACGCCAGGCGTGCGTCCCAAGCCGCGCAAACCGGCTCAATAGATTCAGATTTTGAGATCCAGATATTTTTTATGTCGCTATAACATTAGAAGCTGAGTGCGAATATTCCATAAGGGGCACAGCCGTTTTCGATGCTATATTTTCGCAGATTCAGCGTCTTCATTTGGCGCTTTGGTGTGCTTGATGAAGAATTGAGCAGCCAAAATGCCCACTTCGTAAAGCAGGTACATCGGCATCAGCAAGGCAATCATGGAAACCGGATCGGGCGGTGTGACGAGCGCGGCAACCGCCGCTGCGCCCACCAAAAAATAAGTGCGAAATGACTTAAGTTGGGCTACCGTGACAATTCCCATTCGGGCCAGAATCACAACGGCAATAGGCACTTCAAACGCCACACCAAAGGCAATAAACATGGTAATGACAAAGTCAAGATAAGCCTCGATGTCCGGGCTGACGGCAACTGAAACCGGCGCCATTCTCTGAATCGCTGGAAAGGCCTGTCCGAACACGAAAAAGTAGCAAAACGCTGCGCCTGTGTAAAACAGAATGGTGCTGGCTGCCACCAGGGGCAGCACGAGTTTTTTCTCATGCCTGTACAGGCCGGGTGCCACAAAGGCCCAGACCTGGTAAAGAATCCAGGGCAACGACAAACCAATCGCTGCCAGAACGGTCACCTTGATCGGAACCAGAAAAGGCGACACAACGCCCACCGCGATCATGCGCGAGCCTTCGGGCAGCGCCTTCACCAGCGGCATGGCCAGCAGGTCATAGAGCCTGGACGGACCGGGGTAAAACGCCAGCACAGCGAAAATCGCAGCCACACCATACAGCGCCTTCAAAAGGCGGTCTCGCAACTCGAACAAGTGCTGCACGAAGGGCTGTTCAGTGCCGGCCAGTTCGTCTTCTTTGCTGTCTTTTGGTTTGCTGGGGTCAGTCATCAGCTAAATTTTTGTGGCCGAAACCGGGCGACACGGGCGGCTCCGGACAGAGCCCTGGTGCGGGTTCCCGTGCGGGCTTTGTACCAGCCAGGTGTGGCACCCTGCTTGATGCGCCATTTCTTTTTGGGGTGTTTGTACTGTGGAAAGCCTGCGTGAAAATCTGACGGTTGCGTGTTCGTGACCATCCCGGTGGTCTCCGCCCAACTCTTCTCGAAATCGCTGGTGCCAGTCTGGATGGAATTTTCAACATCGCGCGCCGCAGTCTCGACCGTATCCTTCATTTTCTTGAGTTCGTCAAGCTCCATAGACCGGTTGACTTCGGCTTTCACGTCGGCCACATAGCGGCGCGCCCGTCCCAGCAGGGTGCCGATTGTCTTTGCCAACCCTGGAAGCTTTTCTGGACCGATGACGATAAGCGCAATCCCGCCAATGATTGCGAGCTTGGTGACCCCGATATCAATCACTGACGTTTATCCCTTAAGGCATGAATTCAGGCCCCAGTACCGACTGGATTCATGCCTTGAATCAGACCTTAGTTTTGGCTTCAACATCAATCGTTTCTTTGGCGGCTGCTGAAACAGAACCCACCTGCGGGGGAGGCACGGCAGCAGACGTGTCAGCCGCCTTGTCAGTCCCGTCTTTCATGCCATCCTTGAAGCCTTTCACGGCACCCCCCAAGTCTGAGCCCATATTTCGGAGCTTCTTGGTGCCAAAGATCACCACGATGATGATCAGGAAAATAATCAAATGTGTTGTCGAAAATCCCATGAGCTTCTCCTAACGAATTGCACCGATTTTAGTCGGCGAAGTCCAACAGGGGCGTTGAGCCTCAAAATTAGCCCTGCAAACTAACCTTTGAGCCAGGGGCGCGGTCCGCCTATCACATGCATATGCAGATGATGCACCTCCTGACCCCCCTCGGCGCCGGTGTTGGCAACGATGCGAAAGCCACCCTGTGGATAGGGTCGGCACCCTTCCTGCAAGGCAAGTTTCGGTGCCAGCACCATCATGCGCCCAAGAATGCCAGCGTGCTCGGGCTCAACTTGGGCAAAAGAAGGAAGGTGCATCTTTGGAATCATCAAAAAATGCACGGGTGCCCATGGGTGGATGTCATGAAACGCAAAAATCTCGTCATCCTGATACACCAGTTTCGATGGTATTTTGCCCGCTGCTATTTTGCAAAACAGGCAATTGGCGTCAGTTTGGACGTCACCGTGCGGCGCTGCATCCGTCATGCCGCAATCTCCATCGCCACGCCCTTGTTCATGTTCACCATGCCTTTGATGATGCGATAGAGAAACCAGATGGAGATCAGTGCCCACGCAATCGCGCCGGGAAAATAGAACAATAAAAACAGCGGAAACGTCACGGCATACAAGACGCCGGCAATGATCACGGTGCGGATGCGCCAGCGAAAGTGCGAGGCGTGCCAAGTGCCTTCAGCCTCCGGGCGCTTCACCAGGTCAATGACCAGCGCGACGATCAGCAGAATCGGACCAAACTGGCCGCCCGGAATCAGGGCTCCAATCGCAACGATCAGATGCAATATGTAACTGATGGTGCCCACGGTGTTGAGCGACTTCAGCTTTTCCATGTCTACCACTTCGATGTTCGACGATTGATTCATGTCAATTCCCTTCACGTCAATTTCCTTCACGGGCGTCACGCAAGACGGCCTTGCGCAAGGCTTTTTCTTCAATGCCGCTGGTACCCGCGCGGCGTGCCAGCTCGGCAATCACGTCAGCAGGCGTCCAGCCGTAGTGCGCCAGCGCAATCATGCAGTGAAACCACAAATCGGCCACTTCACTCACAACCTTGGCCTTGTCGCCGCCAAAGTCAGCATCCTTGGCTGCCATGACCACCTCGGTCGCTTCTTCGCCAATTTTTTTCAGGAAGGCATCTGGCCCTTTTTGCAACAGGCGGGCCACATAGCTCGCATCCGCATCCCCGCCATTCTTTGGCAGGCGGCTTTCTATCACGGCGGCCAGACGCGCCAGCACATCGTGAGACGGAATTTGAGGCATAAATTTGTTCAGCAAAACCAAGTGGCTTTATTCCGTTTCCATTTCAATCGGAGAGTAGGCGCACCGACGAAGACAGTGCTTTAGCACGGCTAGGAGGTGCAACGACCTATCCGATTGAAATGGAATGGAAATACTTGTAGATGGCCCTATTTGTAGATGGCCTTGGGGTCTTTCAAGACCGGATCGACAATTTGCCACGCATCATTTTTAAGCACGCTGAAGAAACAGCTATGACGGCCGGTATGGCAGGCGATCGACT
>JANMVO010000018.1:0-2100 GCA_031392805.1 Rhodoferax sp.
AGCGTGCTGCGACCCGCAGCCTCCGAAACGGTCGAACTGTAGGCCGTCTGAAGCACGAAATGCTCTGTCGTCAACGCACTGAGCAACGCCGTTTGCTCAGACCCTTCGTCTTTCATTGCCGAGCCTGTCGACATAGAACGCGAGCGCGCGGTCTTGGTCTGCAACCGGGACAAAGACGGTCGCGACTTGACGGATAAGAGTCGGGTTCGATAGCGTCACCCGCTGCGTCCGCACAGCGACCCGATCGCACAACGGCAGCCACTTTCTGCCGCCGTTTTTCCATTCCCAGTTGAAGGCCATCTTGTCGCCACCGTCCTGCACCGTCACGGTGGCCCGCGTTTGCGCTTCGGTGAAGCTCCAGACGTGGCCATTAACACTCGCGCGGTAGTCCGGGTGGTGGCCGGCGTTGTCGAACATGCGCGTGAAGTAGCCGCCCTCGGCCTCGTCGTAACCCATGATCTCGGCGCCCTTGAACTCGTGCTTTCCCATCTGCGCATCCCAGCGGTGCAAAACGAAAAAACTGCCAGGCAGCCATTCGTAGCTTTCGTCGCTCGTCCACGGTACGCCCGCCGCACGTGGGTCGGCAGCATCCTGGCCATCGCCGTAAGACGTTCCTTCGGCGTGCCAGTCGCCGATAAAAACTTCGAGGCGTTTGTGGGCTGCCGTCGGCTTCGGTTGTTTAGGTTCAGGCGTGCTGGGCATATTGTGTTTCCTTCGAGTTGATGGAGGGATAGCTCAATTGCGGATGAAAATCACCGCGCCCTTCTGGGGTCAAATCGAGCATGTTCCATAACGAATCCAGCGCGTCGTTATGGCGATATTCCTGACCGGGTTCGGGCGGCACGTACAGCATCTCAGACCCCCAGAAATGGCGAATCACTTTGCCGCGCCGGTGGAACACATTGAGCATCGGCATATCCCACTCTTCGCCGTCTTTGAACTTTTGCTGCTTGAGCACCGCAGCAGGCAAGCCCGATGAGTCGCCGAAATAGTCACGGTCGTAGCTGTTGCCGTGGGTGGACAGAAGGGGCAAGGTGCGCCAGCCACGCGCGCGGGCCAGAGTCAGAAGACGCGGCAGCGGTGACTTGGCCACCACAGCCAGGTTGATGCGCTGGGTGATGTGCTTCACCATGCCGTCAAGGCCATCCAGAAAGTGGGTGCAACCCGTGCACGGCAGATCCTTTTCAGGTCCGTACATGAAGCTGTAAATGGCGAGCGTGTCGATGCCAGGCTTGAACAAGTCCGACAGCTTCAAAGGCCCCTGGTCGCCATCGAACAAATAGTCTTGCGCAACGGTGCCACCCACAGGCAGCGCCCTGCGAAGTGCGGCAACGCTCTCAATCTGTCGTCGAAGTGCCATTTCCTCGGTGAGAAGTTTGTTGCGTGCAGTACGGTACTCGGCGCTCTCCCCGGGCATCGTCAAGTGGTGAAGAATTTGTTTGCTCATAATTTCTCTCCGGTTAGTTGGCCCAATTGGCTGAAGAGACCTTTCCATCCAGAAAAGGCACGACGGTTGCCGACAACTGCGGCGACATGAAAATGTCGTAATGCGTCAAACCCGGCAGGATGGCAAGCCGGTTGCGTGCCATGTTCTCGCGCTGCCAACCCGCATCCTTGAGGCCGCCGCCTAGCAATTGATAGAACTTCACCACATGCTCCGGGCGATACATGTCGCTGTCGCCGTACACCAGCATCACCGGCATCATCAGTTTTGGCACATCGGCAGACCAGTCAAAGGGCTTCTTCATCATGTCGCCCAGCGCATCCAACAGCTTGGGAAAATCGCCAGGATTTGGTGCAACCGCAACATAGGATTTGTACATCGGCGTGTCCTTCATGCTATCGGCCATCTTGCTGCTGAGCTGAGCCTGTGCCTCAATCATCTCCGGATAGAAGCCATCCTTCGCGAAGCTGCCGGAGACGAGCACCAGGCGGCGCACCTGCTGCGGGTGCTGTACCGCCAACTGAAACGCGACGCCTGCCCCCATCGAATAGCCCATGACATCGACCGGCCCGTAACCCAGTTTTTTGAGAATCACCGCCATGTCCGCGCCCATCGCCGGCATGCTGTTGGGCCGACTGCCCATCGGCGTGCGGCCA
>JANMVO010000056.1:0-7405 GCA_031392805.1 Rhodoferax sp.
TTTCAGAAGTCGTTCCATCGCCGTGTTGAAGTTTGTCGGCAAAGGCTGGAAAGCCCGCTCATCCTTGAACCGTATTGCGAGCCAAGCAATTACGTTGTTTTCAAGAAAAGAAGTGTGTGGCTTCTTCTTGGACTCGTAAAACGCAATAGCAGGCATCAAACCGTTTCCCATGACGAGTGCAGGCGCGCCCTTGGCCAAATTCTTGTAATCGCTGAACTCCTTAATGGCCTTGCGGGCCTGAGTAACAGAATCCCACGCAAACTGGGCGCGTTGTTGATCAAGCGTCTGAGCCATTTATGCAACCTCCCCGGCTGGGTGCACCACGATCAGCCCACGCCCAGTGGTGGCGTCGCCACCCACTTGAAGCATGCGATCAACCAGGCCATGCCGCTCTTTGTCTTCACCTTCGCCATCCCGCAGCACTGTGTTGAGCACCCAGGCGGCATCTTTCTGATCCTTCGGCTCTTTGCCCTTAGTCCGTTCGACACTGGCCAACACCAGACCGGCCAGCAAGGATTCAGGCGGTAAATTTTCCGTGTAGAACAGTGCACCTTTGGCGGCAGTACCGGTGTCGCCGTCAATCTTGACATGCGCCTCGACCACGGTGGCATGACGCACAAAGTGGTCGAACTCTGTATCCGACAAAACGACCAGATCACTCTTGAGCTTGTCGCGAAAAAAAGCGTGGTCGTCGCCTGGAGGCAATGCATGGTCGGCCAGCCAGGCGGCGATGGCCTTGACATTGGCATCTTCGGCGGCCGCGAAGTCAAAGGCTTCCAGAATCAATCGGCCATTGACCAAGGCACTTTCCGCGCCACTGCTGGAACTCTTGATGCTGCCTGTTGCAACCTGAGGCACAGTCCATGCTGCCTGTTTACCGGCCAGCCGCTTCAAGCGCCCAAGCGCAGTCGGGCAAGTGGCATAAACAAAAGTGTTTCTCAGCGACCGCACCGGGAAAGCGACCAGTGCTGCATCCGTAAAAGCAATCGCACCGGCATGTTCTGAGGCATCACGCTCGGGGCCAAAGATACGCGTAATGAGATGCTTGTCGGTCCAGGTGCGCGCAAAGTGGTGCCGCACGGCCCCCTTGAGACCGGACCCTGCAATCAAAGGATGACCCGTATGGACTTCACGTTGAATCGGGTTGTCGATGGCGCCCACCGCCTGCCCAGCGCCCATGTGAACGGGGCTGACGCAAGAATAAAAAACGAGTTGTTGTGCTTGAAACATGGAGTCCTCTGTGTTGTTCAGTTGTTTTGCCAGGTGGCGAGCCAGGCTTGGTTGAAACCTTCTGCGCGGCGCTGTCGGTCAGGATGTTCACCCCACAGACCCTGATTGACCCATGCGGCAAGCTTGCCAGCATCGCCCGCCAGTTCGTCAAACCAATACACACTGCCTGCGGGTGCCACACGTTGCGCGGTTTTGGGTTGCCAGTGCGCCAGATCCCAGCCAGAAATCACATCGTTACGTCCCACGGCGGCGCACACCAGGCGGGCGCGGAACCCTTCGCCGTTCAGGCGAAAGCTACCGTCCGATTGACGCGTGACCCGTTCTGGCAACCAACCCCCGGTGAAAATGCCGGGCGTAGTCAAAATTAGCCGGAAACCGTGACTGGGTAAGAGCTGGGGTGCGACTGGTGGTTCAAACGCGATCAGGCGGTAACGCGCCCCTTTGCCGTCACCGCCGAGGCGCAGCAAACCAGCGTTGGGCAACTGCTTGTGATCGCCCTCAATGCCGACCAGAAATCCGGCACCGGCGCAGAACGACACGGCTTCGGTGGTGTAGAGCGCGCCTTTCTCTGTTGTGCCGCTTTGCGAATCAAGCGCAATGCCGAGACGAGTTTCGCGTTTGAAGAGGGCGTCAGTCTTGAAGGCATCCGTGGGTAAGGTTCCAGCAAGGTGTTGCGTCATCCCCGCGCCGTCGAGCCAGCGCCCGCTCGCGGGCTTCACTTGTTTGCCAATGCGAAGCAACGCCGTAAGTGGCAATTCGCCCGATGCGAAATTGCCATGGGGCGATGGCGCGGGTTGAAGTGCCACCATGGGCGGGATTCCTGCCTCCTCAAAGGCCGTCAGATCGGCCGGCAAAGGCATGATGGCTGCGATGCGGCTGGGCACGTTGCCCATAGACGACGGGTCATGGGTGCCCAATGCCAGGGACAGCCAGGTGACGCGAAAGTCACCGGGCTCGGTCGGCGTGCCAAGCGCAGCAAACAAGGCGTCACCCAGGACATTGCGCATTTGCGAATTTCGCGCATCGTTTGAGAGTGCTTTGTCGGTGCCGACAGCAACAAAACGCGACAACATCTGAGCATCGTTGCCCAGGAGTGCGGAGCGAAATGCGCCTGCAAATAAGGAGGGCCAGGGTGGCATGACCGCTTCGCCATGCTGGCCGTCGCCGCCGAAAGACTTGTTGCCACGGACCATGAGAACGTCCAGTGGTTCAACGAAATAATAGTTTGTGCTCATGGTTCAGGCGTCCTTGCCGAATGCGCGGCCTTCGCGGGCAAAAAATTCGGATGTGACGAGGAGGTTCTCCAACACTCGGGCCGTGTCAGCGGGGCTTGAGCTTTCACGGCACGCCAGTTCAACAAACTCTGCGGCATGGTGCGTAACACCGCCCTGTTTCTGCAATTGAAACGCGAGATTTGTCGCCACCATCTGTTGCCACGCCATATCTTTGTCTTTGTCGTCCCGTGCCGGCCGCTCTGGCAAACCTGCCAGCCATTCGGTTGTGTTGTACACAGCCCGACGCGACACACCGGGCTGCGCCAGCGTCTCTGCAAAACGCAACATCAAGCCCAATGCCGTTTCACTCAGCGCAGGAGGCTTGTTCGCTTCAACCCAAAATTTGCTGGTGACGTTGACCTCGCCGCCGCCGCGTTTCATGACGCGCAGGCAGAAGGCATTTCGCCCATGGTCTTTAGCCTTTTTTTCCGCGCTGCGCAATTGCCGCAGCACGGCCGACAACGGCGCCTGGTGGTGGGCCACGATAGCGCCCATGGACGCGGTGGCCGCACTGCCCATCATCAGCATCAGTCGCCCGTTCAAATACACAAAGCCTTTGCCCAGTTGCAGGCCCTTGAGATCGAAATTGCCCGGCACACCGTCCATGTTGCCCAAGCCGCTGTATGCGGCGCGCAGCAACAACATGGCAGGCAGCAAGTCATCAAGTGAAACCATGGCCAACACGTCATCACCCCCCGCGTAAATCAGTTTGCCCTTGAAAACGTTTTCCACCACATGCCTTGCAACGTGCGTTGAAAAGTCGTTCAGCACTTTGGAAATCGCCGCATGGCGGGCGGGGGATGCCGGTCGGAACGACTTTAGATAGCTTGCGATGTCGGACTCATGGCTGAACTTCTGCTCGACCGAGGCCCGCACCTGGGGATGCCAGGTGTCCGCAAAGGTGCGCCGGTACTCGTTCTCATTGCCCGCCATCCAGGCCCCCATGCGGTCACCATCCATCTGGATCAGAGCGTAGTAGGTCTCCGGTTTGGCGCCCAGCAGGTCTTCAAGCTGGCGGGTCAGGGTGCGGTTTTCTCCGTCTTCGCCATCACCCCGCGCTTCGTCCAATGCCGAGGGAATCCGCTTCAATGCATAAGCGATGTTGTCGCCTCCGATTTTGCGGGCGCGTTCATGCAAAGACTTGGGTAGCGTCACGGGCTCGTACTGCGCCAGGTTGTTGTCGCGTGAAAACTGGCTCACTTTTTCAAGTAACGCCGGGTCCGGGTTGTCCAGCAGACGATCCAGCGAGCTGGCCAGCGCCATGGTGTGGGTGCTGACAACGAACCGTGCTGGCTTTTCCTCAAGAAACTCGCTGACGTGCTGAACGAACAACGTCGGCCAAAGACGCTTGAGCGTGGCGAGTGCGCCCAGATGCTCCCCCGCTTTGACGCCGAACTGTCCCACTACTTTGGCCCAGGCAGATTGGTCCTTTTGTGCCGGGTAGGACAGCGAAAACAGACCGGGGTCGTCGGTCAGCCATTCATGCTCGCCAGTCAGTGTGCAGCGGTAGCCAGTCTGGGGCAGCGGTGCAAAGATGCGCAAAGACTTGGCAGCGGCCAGCCCGCGCTCGGCCAGCTCATGCACCGCCGAATAGAGCAGCCCCGGATTGGGAACAAAAAATTCTTCCCCCGTCGACAGCTTGAGCTTGCGAAACACTCGTTTCTTGCCTTGACGTTGCACGACATCCGCACCGGCAACCAATTTCCACAGCGGATCAGCGAAGAAGCCGGGTGCCGGGTCTGTCGCAGGGTAGTAAGTCGCCAAGGCCTGCTCCAGAGCGTCTGACACGGGAAACCCGTTTTCGTCCTTTTCCAGCGGCCAGGCGGCAACTGACCAATGCACCTCGGGAAATCCGTTCAATTGCGCTGCAATTTGCTTGCGCCAATGGGCACTGTCGCTGGTGTCGCCTCCAGCTTCAGTGAACACTTGTTTGCCCGCCTCAACGGCCCACGCCAAGGCGGCTGAGCGAACGGCATCGGTTACTTTTTGGGCGAGCGCTTTGGCGCGACTTGCCGGAACGATGGCCATGAACTTGTTTGGCAAGGTGGCCGCAAACAGCGGGTTGGCATCGCTGGCCGATTTAAGCCACTCTGCGTTGATGGCTTCAAACCGATGCTTCCATACGGCGCGCCGATGTGTTGGAACAGTTTCCAGCAACCAGCGATCCACCGCCGCCACGCCGCGCAGGTGGGGGAACAGCACCGCATCCGGCCCTAATTCCTCGCAAATGACTTTCAACCCCTCCCACACCAAAGACGACAACAGATGTGACCCGGCCCATAAATCAGACGTGGAGCGTGCCTGGGCGATAAATCCCTGCACCGGGCCGAAGCTCATGGTGAGCAATGCGGGTTCGTCATCGGCCATGGCGCCGGCGAGGGCGGAAACGACGTCCAAATGCGACCAAATCGTGTGGTCAGGCACGCGTGTGTCGGCTGGCAGCAGCCGCCAAAGTTCGCCCAGTTCAGGGGACACCAATTTGTGTTCAGGGCCAAAGCGCCAAAAAGCAAGTTGCGTCCAGCGATGATCGGGCGCACCGGCTTCGTCTCTTTCAATCAGCTCCCGAAAGTGATCAAGGCTGACATTGCGAATATGCGGGCCAGCGATTTCCGTGAGCTTGCCCAGCGATACCTCTTCGCCCGACAGCGGGTGAATCAACACCGGGGATTCGACGAAACGCACATTGGCCCAGGAGGGCCTTGGTTTGCCGTCTTCGCATGGCCAATTGGGACGATCAGCGGCAGCGGCATAGTGGTCAGCCAGCTTGTCAAAGTGGGATTTTGCGATGCCCAGTTCATGGCGAAGTTCTGCGACTGAGCCATCTTCGTGGCCAATGCGCTGGCCTTTGTTGTCCACGTCGCGCATCAGCACCAAGGCTTTTTCAGCGGGGTCGTGCAGCCAGGCGGCGAGTTTCTTTTTCCAGAGATTCATGGTTAGACGAGCCTTGTGGCGTGTTGGTCAAGCATGGCGTGAACGTCTTGCCAGACGCGCAGCTCGTTCTTGCGGATAAATTGCTGGTCTTGTGTGCTCAACTTGCGAAGCAATTCCTCAGGCATCTTGCAAGGGAGGTGGACGATGACACCTTCGCATTTGCCATCAGCAGTCCTAGACACCTTGAAGCGTACCTGGTTGGCGAGACGCTCCTGACCACCCCATGCGCTTGGGTTGTGGTTTGTGATGGGATAGGACAACACATGCCGGTCTTCAATTTGCGCACCAGGTCCACCCGTCGTGAACTTGAATTGCGTTCGAAATTTAATTTTCAGTGAGGCCAATTCTTTCATCGCATCTCGCCATCCCGATTTCGCGGCCGTCTTCCACACCAACGGCCTTTCGTGATCCATGCCAATGGCGTTTGGCCAGTCTTTCGCCAAGCAATGTGTGAGTTGCTGTGTGACCCCAAGCTTCTGAAGGTTGGCGAGGGTCAGTGGCGTGAGGTTTACTTGGGTTATTTGCAATGCGCCCCATCCATTTCGGGCGCGGGAGCCCAAAGTACCAAACCAGGCCGCGAGTTGCAAGGCCGTACATAAGGCAGCTTCGTGCTCAGCCGGGAACATCAGACGGAGCGATGCACTCGCCTTGTCATCAATCGCCGTACGTTTGAGGCCACTAGATTTGCTTTCGCCCAGCTTCGCAGACTTGCTTGTTTTGTCGTATTCAATAGGTCCAAAGCCAAGATACAGGTCGCTGCCAACCGGAAATTTGACTTCCGGATGGGTGACGGTGCCACCACCTACAGGCCATTGCTTCATCGCACCATCTTCCCAGCCGATTCCCCCACTGGTGTCCTTGGTCAGGCGTAGCCGCACAAGTGACCGGTGCGACTTCTCCGGACCGTCGTCCGATGCCGCCCCGAACAACTTGTTTTCAGCCGCCCGGAGCTCATCGACGCTGAAGGGTGGCTTAAGCTGCGGTGCCTTCACCACCCGCCACCACTGCCGCAGCAGCGCCTTGAAAGGCGGCGTGCGCCATTGCGCCTGTTGCTCGGCATTGCCCAGAAAGGCAGGTGTATTAAAACTGACCTGGTAGGTCAATTCACGCATGGTCATTTAATTTTCTCCCTGTGCAACACATTCAGTGCCACATCACCCACTAATCTAACCGACTCTGGTGTCAAAGCCAGTCGGTACTTACGCGGACGGGTGCCGCCGTCGTCAATGCGGTAGTGACTCGCCGCCGGGCCAAGCGCCGATTTCAAGCGCCTCTCCAACTTCGATTTGCGCTGCGAAAAATACTCACCGTCCATGCCGTTTTTGAGTGCCCGCTCGGTGCTTTCAATGTCGGCCAGCGTGCCCGTGATGGCGCGGTATTCGGTCAAAAAGCGGCGCGCCCATGCCGTGTCGGGCGCGCCCTTGGACGGAGCAGACAGTGCAGCCCCGCCGCTCAATGTCTGCCGCGCAAATACCGCCAGCAGCGCAAGCTCCGCCGGAGGCAACTCAATCTCTTGACCGCCCGCACGGACGCATCTGCGCCCAAGGTCAATCACAAGCTCGGGCGGGGCCAACGCGGCCTGTGCTGCGGCCACAGTTTCGCCAAAACTGGCATGACCTGACAGCAGCTTTTGCGGCAAGCCATGGCGCAAGCTCACAAATGGAATCTCCGCCAGCGTAACCTGCGCCATGGCGGTGTCGGCCAGTTTGCCGTCACGCGTTTGCAGTACGCGGCTATAGGGCGTAGGGTAGAAAAATTCGATGCTGTTCTCAAACGGCTCGCTCACCAGCACATGGCTCAATCGGTCTTGCGGTCTACCGTAAAGCGATAGCGCATAGCCCAGGTAGAAGCCCATGGTTTTGCGGCCACCGGCAATGGATACGTGCAAAGCGCATGTCGGGTCGGCACTGAATTCGCGCACTCGGGCGGTGATGAAGTCGGCTGCGGCGCGGTTGTCTTCAACGCTGCGG
>JANMVO010000078.1:0-10392 GCA_031392805.1 Rhodoferax sp.
TCATCGTCCCGGGCCAGGCCCAGGCGGCCGGTGCGTCCACTCGCGGCAGCGTCAAGGCGTCCGTGCGCGTCGGCGCGCAGCGCAGTGGTGGCGAGGCAATACGGGTTGTTGCGCGCCCTGGCGACGACGTGGTGGTGCTGAGCATCGCCAATGGACCCACGCTGTACCTGCATCCGGAAGATGCGCGCGACCTGATGCGCGCCCAGAGCGCGGGTGCCACCCGAAGTGCCGTGGCTGCGGCCAATGACCATGAGGTGCTGGTCTCACCGCAACTCGGCTGGCCCGGCCTGGAAGCGGGTGCCACGCGGGGTGCGACGCGGGGCTGGATGGGCCAGGTCGTGTTGGCTGCGTTTGAGGTCATCACCGGCCTGGTCAAAGACCCGGCCAAGCTGGCTGCCGCCGCCGTCACGCTGAGGGTTGACGGTGCGGTGGATGCGGGCGTGTATGAACTCTCGCCTGATGCATTGCTGCCTCTCAAAGGCAGCGGGCGCAAACGCGCGGCAGTGCCGGCCGCCGGTGACGGCGGTGCGCTGCTGGTGCTGGTGCACGGCACCTTCGTGGACACCGTCAGCACCTTCGGCAAGCTCTGGACGCTGTATCCCCAAACGGTGCGCGACCTGTTTCGCAACTATGGCAACCGGGTCTATGCGCTGGATCACCCGACCATGGGCCAGAGCCCGATTGCAAACGCGCTCACCCTGGTGCGCGCCATGCCTGCCGGTGCGCGCCTGCACCTGGTGACGCATTCACGCGGCGGCCTGGTGGCCGAGGTGCTGGCCAGGGCCTGCGATGGCCGGCCGCCCAGTGCCGAGGAGCTGGCGCCGTTCGCCGGGGCCGACTACCAGCAACAGCGCGCCGACTTGCAGGCACTGGCGCAGGAATCGGTCGCAAAGGGCCTGAAAATTGAGCGCGTGGTACGCGTCGCCTGTCCGGCCCGCGGCACCCTGCTGGCGTCCAAACGGTTTGACGCCTACCTGTCGGTACTCAAGTGGGGGCTGGAGCTGGGCGGTGTGCCGGTCGCACCGCACCTGGTGGACTTCCTGGCTGAGGTGGCGCGCCGGCGCGCCAACCCGGCCGAGCTGCCCGGAATTGAAGCGATGATGCCCGAGAGCCCGATCATCAAATGGCTTAACGGCGGCAGCGAGGCGATTCCCGGCGACCTGCGCGTGGTCGCCGGTGATATGGAAGGCGACTCCATTGGATCGTGGGTCAAGACGCTGCTCTCTGACGCGTTTTACTGGACTGACAACGACTTGGTGGTGCAGACCCGCTCAATGTACGGCGGTGTGCCGCGCGCCGCAACGGCGTCGGGCGCAGGGGCAAGTTTCCTGCTGGACCGGGGTGCCAAGGTTTCGCACTTCAATTACTTTGCCAATGAGCGCACGGTGAAGGCGATTGCCAGTGCGCTGATGGAGGCCGCGCCTGCCAACTTCGCGACCATCGGCCCGCTGTCCTGGGCCGGGCAGGACGCCAGTGGCACGCGCAGTGCCAGGGCGGTGGCGCGCTCCCGTGGCGGGCCAGCGGCCAATCCGGCGGATCGCCCGGCGGTATTCGTGCTGCCCGGCATTCTGGGCTCCAATCTCAAATTCCATGGCAAACGCATCTGGCTGGGCTTTCGTTTTGTCAATGGCCTGAAACAACTCGCATGGGACCCGGCCACGGCCGCCAGCGTTGAGCCCGACGGCCCGATTGGCAGCGTCTATGACGACCTGATTGAACGCCTGGCAGATACCCATGAGGTCATCCCTTTTGCCTATGATTGGCGCCGCCCGATAGAAGACGAGGCCGGCCGTCTGGCGGCTGCGGTTGATGCGGCGCTGGCCGCGCGCAATCTGAGTCGCCAGCCTGTGCGGCTGCTGGCACACTCCATGGGCGGACTGGTGGCACGCACCATGCGCCTTGAAAAACCGGAAACCTGGCAACGCATGATGGCGCGCGAGGGCGCACGCCTGCTGATGCTGGGCACGCCGAACGGCGGCTCCTGGGCACCCATGCAGACGCTGTCGGGCGACGATACCTTTGGCAACGCGCTGGTGGCTTTTGGGGCGCTGTTCGACAACGGTGGGGCGCGCAGGATGATGGCGGGCATGCCTGGCTTTATTCAGATTCAGGCCTCCCTGCTTGACCCGGAGCTTGCCCTTGACAAAGCCAGCACATGGCAAAAACTGGCCGACGACGACATGGCCGCCTTGCGCGAGCGCAGCATCTGGCACAACGAGGGTTCGCAACGCACAATTTACGAGTGGGGCGCACCGCCGCAAAGTGTCCTCGACCAGGCCGTGAAGCTGCGCCGCCGTCTGGACGCGCAAGTTGAAACCCTGGGCGCCGACGCTGCGAAAATGCTGCTGGTGGTGGGCCATGCGCCGTTCACGCCAGCCGGCATTGCCCAAACCAGTGACGGGCTCGAATACCTCAACACGCCTGACGATGGCGATGGCCGGGTCACGCTGCAGAGCGCGCTGCTGCCGGGCGTGCGCACCTGGCGGGTCGATGCCGAACACGGCAAACTGCCCGCTGAGGAGAGTGCCTTTGCGGCTTACATCGAACTGCTCAGCACCGGGCAGACCCGTCAGATTGATCTGCTGGAGCCAGCCACGCCAGGCACGCGCGGCGCGGGTGGCAGCAGCGGCGCAGCGCTACCCGGCACCGCGGTACGGCTGGTGCGAAACCGGCCCTCGCGCGGGCTGCTGGCGTCAATGCCGCCGTCCAGCGAGTCCGAGGTGTTGGGCCTGGCACCCAGTGGCTTTGAGCGTCAACGTGCGGCTGGCAAAAGTACTGCGCTGCGGGTGGCGGTGCTCAACGGCGACCTGAAATTCATCAACCAGCCGCTGCTGCTCGGGCATTACCGGTCCATGGTGTTGACCGGCACCGAGTGGGTGGTCGACAGCCTGGTGGGCAACGCCATGAGCCAGTCGCTGGCGGCCGGCCTGTACCCCGACACGACCGGCATGCACCATATTTTTGACAACCAGCGCCCGGACCCGGACAACGTACTGGCGATGGCACGCCCAAAGGCTGTGATCGTGGCCGGGCTGGGCGAAGAAGGCAAGTTGCGCGCCAGCGAATTGGTCTACACAGTACGCCAGGCGGTGCTGGCCTATGCGCAGCGGGTGGCCGAGCAGCAAGGCGGCAACGTGACCGATTTCGAGCTGGCGGCCACGTTGCTGGGCAGCGGCGGCAAGGGTATCAACCCCGGCAGTGCAGCCCAGTTGATTGCACAGGGTGCGGTTGAGGCCAACCAGAAGCTGCAGCAAGGTGCTTGGCCGCAGCTCAGCCGCTTGTTGCTGGTTGAGCTCTACCTCGACCGGGCCAGTGATGCCTGGCGTGCGCTGCAAGTGCAGTCAATTGCGACGCCCAACCAGCTCGAACTGGCCGGCCTGGTCACCCAGGGCACCGGGGCGTTGCGCCGACCGCTGACGTCGAGCTACCGCGGTGCCGCTTACGACTTGATCAGCGCCCTGTCCGGCCCGCGCGACAAAAACGGCCAGCCCACCATTGAATACGTGCTGGACACCCGGCGCGCCCGCACCGAGGTGCGAGCCCAGCAGGCGCAGGGCACCCTGCTCAACGAGCTGGTGGCCAAGGCCTCCAACGATGCGAACCGCGATTCGCAGATTGGGCGCACGCTGTTCAAGCTGCTGGTGCCGGTGGAGATGGAACCGTTCCTTGGCGGCACCTCAGAAATGCTGATTGAGCTTGACGAGGGCTCGGCGGTGATCCCGTGGGAGTTGCTGGATACGGATGCCGCAGCGCAAAGCGGCGGTGACCCGCGCCCGTGGGCGATTCGCAGCAAGCTGCTGCGCAAGCTGCGCACCGAAGACTTCCGCGCCCAGGTGTCGGACGCCAACGCCGATGACAGCGTGCTGGTGATCGGCGAGCCGATGTGCGACCACACCCTGTACCCGCCGCTGCCCGGCGCCCGTGCCGAGGCGCTGGCCGTGGTGGCGAGGCTGACCGGTGCCGCCGATGGCCTGCCCGCTGACAAGGTGCGCGCGCTGGTCAGCGGCGAAGATGATGCCCGCACCGTCATCAGTGCACTGCTCGAGCGGCCCTACCGCGTCGTGCACGTGGCGGGGCACGGCGTGCTGGGCGCCAAAGGCGGCGTTGTGCTGTCCGGCGACACCTTCCTCGGTGCTGCCGAGATCAAGGCCATGCGCACGGTGCCCGAATTGGTGTTCCTGAACTGCTGCCATCTGGCCGGGCGGGACGCATCCCTGACGCTCAAGCCCTATGACCGCGCGACCTTCGCCGCCAACATCGCCCAGGCACTGATCCAAATCGGTGTGCGCTGTGTCATTGCGGCGGGCTGGGCCGTCGAGGATGGGCCGGCTGAAAAATTTGCGACCACTTTTTATTCGGTGCTGTTGCGCGGCGAACGCTTCATTGACGCGGTGGCTGCGGCGCGCGAAGCTGCCTGGCGCGAAAGTCCGCACGGCAACACCTGGGCGGCCTACCAGTGTTACGGCGACCCGGGCTGGAGCTGGAACCGGAGCGGCGCGGACACGCAGCGCCCGGCACTCACGGCCGGCGAAATGTTCAACGGGATTTCCTCGCCGGTGGCACTTGCGCTCACGCTCGAAACCCTGGCAATCCGCAGCCGTTACGGCAACGCACCCATCGAGTTGCAGCGTGACCGGGTGCGCTTTCTCGAAGACAAGTTTGGCCAGCAGTGGGGTGGTATGGGTAACGTGGCCGAAGCCTTCGGCCTGGCCTATGCCGAGGCCAAGGACAGCCCCCAGGCCATCAAGTGGTACCGCAGCGCCGTCAACGCTGCGGACGCGTGCGCCTCGTTCAAGGCGGCGGAACAACTTGGCAACGAGCTGGCACGCTGTGGTGAGAAGCTTGCTGATGAAGCGGCGGCGCGCCGGATGATTCAGGAAGGCATCGAGCACCTTGTCAAGCTGGTGTCGCTGCAAGCCACGGCCGAACGGCAGAGCTTGCTTGGATCGGCCTACAAGCGCCTGGTCATGCTGGAAGCGCGTGTGGGCAAGGACGCTGCGTCGCTCAAGGCGCTGAAAAATATGGTTGAGCACTATTTCGCCGCCGAAAACCTGTGCCGGGCAGCGCAGGCCGACAATTTGTTCTACCCGGCCAAGAATGGCATCAGCGCCGAGTTGCGGCTGGCCTTTCTGCACAAGCGCGCGCCGGTGCTGGCCGAAGACCGGCTGACCAGCGTGCGCGAATCGCTGGCCCGGGCGGCTGCCGAAAAGCCCGACTTCTGGTCGGTGGTTGGGCAAACCGAGCTGGGCGTGCTGGAGGCCCTGGCGCGCGGCTGCCTGGCCACCTCCTGGCCTGCGCTGATGAACGCCTTTCGCGAGCTAAAGGTGCGCGTGAGCGCCCCCTCCAGCTGGGACTCGGTGTACACCGAGGCGCGCTTCACGCTGGAGCCTTACCAGGCGGTGGCCAGCGCGGCGGAGCGGCGCGCCGCCATCGAAATGTTGAAGGGTCTGAAGGCGCTGACGGGCGCATGAATTTCATGAGCGCAGCACGGTCCGCTGGACCCACAGCACCAGATGTGCCAGATTTGCCAGATGTGCCCGATATTTTTGTCAGCTACGCGCGCGAAAATCGGGCGGTTGCCGCACTGCTGGCCGAGGGCTTGAGTGCGCACGGCTTGACGGTATGGTGGGACAGCGACCTGTCGGCAGGCGCCGAGTTTGCCGCTGTGATCGAAGCCAAGCTCCTGGGCGCGGCGGCTGTCATTGTGTTGTGGTCAGCCGATTCGGTGCGATCATCATTTGTGCGCGATGAATGCTCTCGCGCCGTCCGGCAAAACAAGCTGGTGCCGGTGCGCATTGAAGATGTCGAGTTGCCGCTGGGCTTTGGGCAGTTGCATACGCTGGACCTGCTGGAATGGGAAGGTGACAGTGATGACGCTGCGTTTCAGAAACTGTTGCAAGGCGTGCAACAGTGCCAGCAGCGCGCACCGGGAGGTCTGCCACTGCCGATACGTGCCACGCACTTGCGACCGCGCCGCTCGATGCTGGTCGCGGGCATTGCCGTGGCGCTGGCCGCAGGCGGTGCCACCACTTGGTACGTGCATGACGGGCAAGAGCGCAGCGCCCGCGAGCAAACTGACTTGCAGCGCCGAATTGATGCCGACAAGGCGCAAGCCGACCGCTACTTTTCGGCCGGACTGGACCAGCAGTACGCCGCAGTGCCGCAGCTTGAAAAAGCGCTCAATGACTACCTGAGCGCCATTGAGCTGCGCCCGGCGCACGCGCGGGCGCATTACTACCTCGGCCACGTCTATGCCCAGAGCGGTAAACCCGCTGACGCGCTGATCTCATTCAAGCTCGCGTTAACCGCCATTGAAGCACCGCTGGACCGCAGCCAGCGCGCCGAGGCTGGCAAGCAGGTGCTGGCCCTGGCGGTGGTGCAAGGTGAAGACACGGCTGTCACACGGGCCGCCCCGACCCCCGAGCGACCCCAGCCCCCCACAATGAGAGCCAAAGTTGACACGGCAGCAACTGCCCCGGCACCGGTCCGTTCGGTGACACCCGGGAGCATTGGATCCGGCACCCGCACCCGACCTGTGCTGGTGGTGGTGCCAAAAACACCACCGCGCAGCGACCCACCTGAGGCCAGTCTCGCGCAACTCACCAACAGCGCAGCGGGCTTGTTCGACGACAACAAGGAGCGTCGCATCAACACCACCACCAGCCTCGTGCTCGACCCGCTGGCCTTGTCGGATGCGGTGCCGCTGGCCGTCAACCAGGCCCTGCAATTGACAATGCGTGGCCCCGGTGCCTTGGATGCCAGCGCATCTTCAGGTGTGCTCAATACGCTGGTGTTGCTGCTAAGTGCATTGCCCGGAACGCTGCACGTAAACCGCGTGGCGATTGCCCAACTGCTGGACGCCGCCGAGCCGCTTGGCGACTACACCGCCCGACAAGCCCGCAAGGTGCGCGAACAGCTCAAGGCTGCGGCGGCGCGCAACCCGGTGGCCTACATTCAAATCGCCAATGAAGCGCAGCGGCCAATTGCCGAGGCGCTGGCCACGCGATTGCGCAGCTTCGGCTATGAAGCGCCCGGTATTGAGCTGGTGGGCGACCGGGCACCGTTGAAAACGGAGGTGCGCGTGCAAGGCAAGAGCGACCGCAGCTACGCCCGGTGGGTCACCAAAGTGGTGGGTGAGCTGGTGGATGCACAAGCCGCCAGCAGCAGCCTGCGCAATGCCAAGCCCAAGACCGACACCTACGAGATCTGGTTCGACCGCCGGCTGTGCGTGCCAGGCGAACGGCAGATTGCGGGATGCAAGGGGGCGTAGCGCGGGCGAGGGCGGTATGCGCGGCATCGCAGTATTCTCTAAATATCTGAATTGCCAGGGAAGCGCGGATTTATTCATTGTGGAGTCGTGGCGCTTGGATTGAAATGGGTTGCAAGGCGCATTTGCATCAAATATCGGGAATATTTGCAAAAAAACCAAGTCCGCAGACCGCCCAAGCCAAGTGATCACGGGCCGCGAGGAATAAATCCGTGCTTCCCTAGTTAACTGCGAGGCGATGTGTCTTCTCTTTCTATCCCTGCCCCCTCCCCCACCCCAATGCAAAAACAAATGCGGCCACACACCCGATCGCCGAACACGGTTCTTCGGTGGACCATCTCAACCACTCTACGACTTCGCAGAACTCACGCGATTCATTGGATTTGAAGACGTCAGGGCATTTGAGAAACGCTACGCTCAAACGCCCTGACGGTTATACCCGCAAGCGAATCGCCCCGCAGCATGGACGCTTGTTCACCTTAAAGCACTTTGCCGAGCAGCCCATCGCAGCAAAACACTCCCGGAAAAAGCGACATAAGCAGAGCAGAACCATGCGCGTCACTTCTTCCACACCCCGCACAAACTTCTTCAGACGCAGGCTCGTTGACGCAGCGATGGCCACCGTCTTTCCCGCCGCTTCGGTCATGACGGCAACCCTGCCAGCCTTCGCGCCAGCCCAGAGCAACTACCTGAGCAAGCCGATTCGCCTGGTCGAGCCCTTCACGCCCGGCGGTGTCACCGACACCAATGGCCGCCTGATTGCCGATCACTATTCCATTTCCATTTCAATCGGACAGGTCGTTGCACCTCATAGCCGTGCTGTCTTCGTCGGTGCGCCTACTCTCCGATTGAAATGGAAACGGAATGACAAGCTGCCGGTGGCGGTAGAAGCGGTTCTTTTTGACCGGCTGGCCTGCTGAATGCGGGTGAAAATCCGCGCTTCCTTGAAAGTGGAACATCAACATCAAACGCTCAAATACGCGCGACGAACCTCGTCGTTGCGCGCCAATTCCTGCATTGGGGCCTGGTGCCTGATTTGGCCTTTTTCCAGCACATAGGCGCGGTCCGACACCAGCTCGGCAAAGTGCATGTTTTGCTCAGACAGCAAAATGCTCACCCCTTGCGCCTTGAGTGCCAAAATCATCGCAGCCATCTGTTCGACGATGATGGGGGCCACGCCCTCGGAAGGCTCATCCAGCAGCAGCAAAAAAGGGTTGCCCATCAAGGTGCGGGCCACCGTCAGCATCTGCTGCTCGCCGCCGCTCATGCGTCCGCCCAGCCGATGCGGCATTTCACCCAGGTTGGGAAACAGCTTGAACAGGCGCTCTGGCGTCCATAGAGGTGCATCGCTGCCGTCAGCCCAGGCACGCGGCGCCTGCCGGCCGACAGAGAGGTTTTCCATTACCGTCAGGTCGGTGAAAATGCGGCGATCTTCAGGCACATAGCCCAGCCCCAGGCGCGCGGCGTAGTGCGGCTCCCTTTTGGAAATGTCATGGCCCAAAAAGCTGACGCTGCCACGGCGTTTGGCCAGCATGCCCATCAGCGCCTTGAGGGTGGTGGACTTGCCCGCGCCGTTGCGCCCCATAAGTGCAACCACTTCACCGCGTTGCACCAACAGGTCAACATCAAACAGAATTTGCGCGGCACCGTGCCAGGCGCACAGGCCTTTGGCTTCCAGCAGGGGCTGCGAAGTGCCGGTCATCACGTCATAACCGCCGCCGTAGACGCGGACTTCTCAAACGTCTTGCCCGTGCCAAAATACACTTCCTGCACCTTGACGTGGTTGCGAATCTCCAGCGGCTTGCCCTGGGCGATCAACCGGCCCCGTGCCAGCACAATGATGCGGTCGGCGTAGGCAAACACCACGTCCATGCTGTGCTCGGTGAACAGCACCGACATGCCACGCTCAACCACCAGTTGTCTGGTCAGCGCCATCAGCGCATTGCGTTCTTTGGGTGCCATGCCTGCGGTGGGCTCATCCATGAGCAAAAGCTTTGGGGTATTGGCAATGGCCATTGCCAATTCAACGCGCTTGACATCCCCGTACGCCAGCACATTGCAGGGCCGGTCTGCCTGAGCCTGCATGCCCACCTGCGCCAGCAGGCTTATGGCTTCATCGCGCTTGTAGTTGGCGGCGCGCTGCCACATGGAGAACAGTTTGCGGCCGTGCGACAGCAGTGCCATTTGCACGTTCTCCACCACGGTCAAAGACGCAAAGGTCTCGGCAATCTGGAATGTGCGGCCCACCCCCATACGCCAGATGTCGCGCGGGTTCCGGCCCACCAGTTCCTGACCGTTGAGCCGGATGGAACCGGCATCCGCCTTGAGCTGCCCATTGAGCATGTTGAAGGTGGTGGACTTGCCAGCGCCATTGGGGCCGATCAAGGCCAGCAGTTCACCCGGTGCCAGTTCAAACCCAATGCCATCCACCGCCTTGACGCCGCCAAAGGCTCTGACCAAACCAGAGACTTGCAGCAGGGGGGGCATTGCGGCCGTCATGCCCTGACCCCCCTGGCTTCACGCCTGCGGTCGGCAAACTGCCTTGCAAAACCGGCGATCCCCTGCGGGAACAGCAGTACCAGCAGCAGGATGATGGCACCCAGCATGGCGCGCCAGTAGTCGGTATTGCGCGCCACCGTGTCGTGCAGCCAGGTGAAGGCCACCGCACCGACCACCGGCCCGGCCAAGGTCTGAATGCCCCCCAGCAGCACCATCACCAGGCCATCCACCGAGCGTCCCACACTCAAGGTGTCAGGTGAAATACTGCCTTTGGAAAAGGCATACAGTGCACCCGCCAGGCCCGCCGCCGCACCGGCAATGACGAAAGCCAGCCACTGCACGCGCTTGACGTGGATGCCGATGGCGTCAGCGCGCAATATGGAATCCCGCCCGGCACGCAGGCTGTAGCCAAATGGCGAGAACAACACCCGGCGCAAGCACAGGACGCCCGCCGCCACCAGCGCCAGCGTCAGGTAGTAATAGCTGCGCTTGCCGGACAGCCATTCAGGCGGCCATACCCCGGTCAGGCCATTGCTGCCGCCCGTAAACTGGTCCCACTGGAAGGTGATGGCCCACGTGATCTGGGCAAAAGCCAGTGTCAACATGGCCAGATAAACGCCCGACAG
>JANMVO010000129.1:0-11372 GCA_031392805.1 Rhodoferax sp.
CAGGTGGCGGGTCCGCAAGGGTCGGCGCACCAATTCAATGTGCCCTACCAGGCGTTTGAGACAAAAACGCAATTGCTGGTGATCGCAATCTTCGGGGAGCGGTACTGGAAAGAGGTCTGCGACGTGCTGGGCGTTCCCGACATGGCCAGCGACCCGCGTTACACGACATCCGAAAAACGGTCCCAGAACCGCGACGCGCTGCTGGGCACCATCAAGCCGATCCTGAAGACACGCCCCGCAGCCGAGTGGCTGCAAGAATTGCTGGCCAAACGTGTGCCCTGCGGCCCCGTCAATTCCGTGGACCGGGTGCTGACCGATCCTGTGGTGGTGGCGCGCAACATGGTGGTTGAAACCAACCATCCCGTTTACGGACGTGCCCGCGCGCCGGGTAATCCGATGAAGGTGGATGGCATTCGGGACGGCATTGCCACACCGGCGCCCCTGCAGGGTGAACACACCCAGGAAGTCCTGCGCGAACTGCTGGGTTTCGACCAGGCGCAACTCGATGCACTCAAACAGGAAGGCGTGATATGACCATCAGCGAAACCCTGGCCCACTTCGTGGCCACGACCGAGTTCTCGGCACTCAGCGCAGCGGAAGTGACGGCGGCAAAAGTGGCAATATCGGACTGCATCGGGTGCATGATCGCGGGCTCGATCACCGACGCGGGGACCATCGTGCGGCGCGTGGCCGGGGCGTCGAGCCCGGATGGAGCCGCCACGGTCATCGGCGGCAGCCGAGGCCTGAGCGCGCAGGCGGCTGCGTTGGCGAATGGCGCTGCGGCGCATGCCCTGGACTACGACGACATCCTGTGGACGCTGTACGGCCATCCCTCAGCGTCGATCCTCTCTTCGTCGCTGGCGGTGGCCGAGACTGCCGGTGCTTCGGGCCGTGACCTGATCCTGGCCTATGCGATCGGGGTGGAAATCATTGGCAAGCTGGGCCGCTCGGTCAATCCTCTGCACTATGAACATGGCTGGCATGCGACTGCCTCGATCGGCGTGATCGGTGCTGCGGCGGCCTGTGCCAGGCTGCTGGGCCTGAACCAGGGGCAGATTGCCATGGCGCTGGGCATTGCGGCGTCCGAGGCCTGCGGCGTCCGGCGCAATTTCGGCACCATGACCAAACCTTTCCATGCCGGCAATGCGGCCCGCGGCGGCGTGCTCGCGGCGGAGCTTGCGCGCGAAGGATTCACCTCCGACCTGACCGCCTTCGAGGGCGAATTCGGCTGGGCGCATACCTTGAATGCCCGCAGCGTGCCCAAGACTGAAGAACTGCGGGAGAAGCTGGGCAAGCCGTGGGAACTGAGCGAGCCAGGCATCGTCTTGAAGCGCTACCCGGCCTGCGGCGGCACCCATTGCGCCCTGGATGCCATGATCGCGCTCAAAAAGGACCACCAGCTAGACCTGAACGAGATCGAAAAAATCGTCTGCCATGCCAGCCCGTTCGCCAAAAAAGTGCTGCTGTATCCAAGGCCCAAGACCGGACTGGAAGGCAAGTTCAGCATGGAGTTCTGCCTCGCGGTGGCGGCAATCGAGGGGCAGGCAGGACTGCGCCACTTTGACGACAAATGGGTGTCCGATCCGCGCGTCGTCAGTTTGCTGCAGCGGATCAGCTTCGAGTCGCGCGCCGACCTTGAACCCGACATCTCAGCCGACGCCGTGCCGGCAGAAGTGACGGTGCACGCGCGCGGCCAGACGTTCAGCCGCAAAGTGCTGGTGCCCTCGGGCGATCCGCGCAATCCCATGACGGCGGCGCAACGGCTGGAGAAATTCCTGGCTTGCACCGGTGGTATCGTGGCCGACAGCGATGCCAACCGGCTGTTCGCTGACTTCGAGCGGCTCGATCAATGCCAGCAGCTTGGCGCGTTGGTCACACCGCTGCGCAGCCTGGGTGGGAAGCAGGAAAACAAGGCCGGGTCCAGACCGTGAGCGATGAGCTGGTTTTTGAAGAAACCGGGCCGGTCGTCACCCTGTCGTTCAACCGGCCAGCGGCGCGCAATGCGCTCACGCTCGCCATGCTGGCAGAACTCGCCGGGGGACTGCAGCGTTGCGCGGCCCGCACCGACTTGCGCGCCGTCGTGCTGCGCGGTGCGGGGCAGCAGCCGTTTTCCGCCGGCTACAACATCGACCAGTTCCCCAGCCATTCGTTGTCTGCCGAGGATGCCCGGCGGATCCATGCCCCCGTGCGGGCTGTCGCGAAAGCCATTCTCGAGTGTCCACATCCGGTGATCGGGGCGGCGAGGAAATTCGTCTTCGGTGCAGCTCTCGATATCTTCTGCCATTGCGATCTGCGGATGTGCACCGAAGGCACCACGTTTTGCATGCCACCGAACCGGTACGGGTTTCTGTACCCAAGCGAGGGGATGCAGGCGCTGGCCGACGTGATCGGACTGTCCCACGCGACGGAAATGCTGCTGCTTGGTGTGCCCATTCCAACAGCAGACGCCGCAGCCTGGGGGCTGGTGCAGAAAGTGTTTGCGCCGGATGCGTTCGAGGCCGGCCTGAAGGCCATCTGCGACGTGGTGGCGAACAACGCGCCATTGAGCATGCGCGAGACCAAACGCGCCCTGCAGGCGCTTCGCAAGCCGCCCGGCGACGGCTCGGCGCTGGCGCGAGACCGGATGTACGCCCGGATTGCGGCATCCCTCAACAGCACCGACGTGCGCGAAGCCATGACGGCATTTCGCGAAAAGCGGCCACCGCAGTTTTTGGGGTACTAGCCTGAAGTTCCTCCCCCAAAAAAGCGTACGCTGCGCTTCTTGGTTTCACTCATGATTCACCCGTTTCTTTCGCCTGTGTCCTGCTTAAACCGCTGTCTCAAATCCGGGGTCCACTTTAGTCTGCACGAGACTTAATTGCGCGTCTGGTCAACCAGCTTGTTCTTCTTGATCCAGGGCATCATGGCACGAAGCTTTTCGCCGACGGTCTCAATCTGGTGCTCAGACGTCAAACGGCGGCGACTCAGCAAAGTGGGCGCACCCGCCTTGTTTTCGAGGATGAAGCTCTTGGCATATTCACCGGTCTGAATGTCTTTGAGACATTGTCGCATGGCGTCTTTGGTGGCGCTGGTGACGATTTTTGGGCCTGTCACATACTCGCCGTACTCGGCATTGTTGGAGATTGAGTAGTTCATGTTGGCAATGCCGCCTTCATAAATCATGTCCACAATGAGTTTTAGCTCATGCAGGCACTCGAAATAGGCCATCTCGGGTGCGTAGCCGGCTTCAACCAAGGTCTCAAAACCGGCCTTGATCAGCTCGATGGTGCCGCCACACAGCACGGCCTGCTCGCCAAACAGATCGGTCTCGGTTTCTTCGCGAAAATTGGTCTCAATAATGCCGGCCTTGCCGCCACCGTTGGCCATGGCATAGCTCAGGGCCAGGTCACGCGTGCGGCCCGATTTGTCCTGGTGAATGGCGATCAAATGGGGCACGCCACCACCTTGCGCGTAAGTGTGGCGCACGGTGTGTCCCGGGGCCTTGGGCGCCACCATCCAGACATCCAGATCAGCGCGCGGCGTGACCAAGCCGTAATGCACGTTAAAGCCGTGCGCAAACACCAGTGACGCGCCTTGCTTGATGTTGGGCTCAACGTCGTCTTTGTAGACCGTGCCAATTTGCTCGTCTGGCAGCAAGATCATGACGACGTCTGCGGACTTGACCGCATCGGCGACTTCTGCAACTTTCAGCCCGGCTTTTTCAACCTTGGGCCACGACGCGCCGCCCTTGCGCAGGCCAACCACAACTTTGACGCCGCTGTCATTCAGGTTTTGGGCGTGGGCATGGCCCTGGCTGCCATAGCCAATAATGGCCACGGTCTTGCCCTTGATCAGGCTCAAATCACAATCTTTATCGTAAAAAACTTTCAATTTACTTCTCCGAAATAGGTTCTGGCGAAAATGCCCAATGACCGGCTCAGGGCGAACGGTAACCGTCTATCGCCACTCGAAAATCCGTTCGCGTTGAGCCTGTCAAAACGCGCGCACGGACGGCTAAATCAAAAAAATTTCTCAAACTCTTGAAATGCCGTCAAACTCTTAAAATTCTCTCGCCCCGGCCAATGCCGCTTGCGCCGGTGCGCACAGTTTCCAGAATCGCACTTCGCTCTATCGCCTCCAGAAACGCATCGTTTTTGGCTTGATCGCCGGTGAGTTCAATCGTGTAACTTTTCTCGGTTACATCGATGATGCGACCGCGAAATATTTCGGCCATGCGTTTCATCTCTTCACGCTCTTTGCCCACGGCGCGCACCTTGACCATCATGAGCTCGCGCTCGGTGTAAGCACCTTCGGTCAGGTCCACCACTTTGACCACCTCGATCAGGCGGTTCAGGTGTTTGGTGATTTGCTCAATCACGTCGTCAGAACCCGACGTTTGTATGGTCATGCGGGACAAGGTGGGGTCCTCCGTGGGCGCAACCGTCAGCGATTCAATGTTGTAACCGCGGGCTGAGAAAAGGCCGATAACGCGGGACAGAGCACCGGGCTCGTTCTCCAGCAAGACTGCAATGATGTGTTTCATAGGGATAGATTCCTCTTTTCGCCGCCCTCCCCCGCACACGGTAATGCGCAGGCTTGGCGGGCAATAGATTCGTCAAAAGTTGAAATTTAAGTTAAGACCGAGGTTTGCTATATTATAAATAGCTAACAATGTATATGCCACAATGGCTAGAGGCACTATTTGCCATTAAACTAAAGATCTTCACTGCCTAGCAGCATTTCAGTGATGCCCATGCCCGCTTTGACCATGGGGTAGACGTTCTCAGTAGGGTCAGTGCGGAAATCCATGAATACCGTGCGATCTTTCAATTTGCGGGCTTCACGCAGCGCTCCCTCCACATCGCCCGGCTTTTCAATCAGCATGCCAACGTGGCCGTAGGCTTCCGCCAGCTTGACGAAGTTAGGCAGCGCGTCCATGTAGCTATGGCTGTAGCGGCCTTCGTAATCGATTTCCTGCCACTGGCGCACCATGCCCAGGTAGCGGTTGTTGAGTGCCACAATCTTGATCGGCGTGTTGTATTGCAAACAGGTTGACAGCTCCTGGATGCACATTTGCACCGAGCCCTCGCCAGTGATGCAAAACACCTCGCTCTCAGGCTTGGCCAGTTTGATGCCCATGGCATACGGAATGCCCACACCCATGGTACCCAGTCCGCCGGAATTGATCCAGCGCCGTGGCTCATCAAACTTGTAATACTGCGCCGCCCACATCTGGTGCTGGCCGACGTCAGACGTGATGTAGGTATCCACATCTTTCGTCATGTTCCAGAGGGTTTCGACCACATACTGCGGCTTGATCACATCGCCTTTGCCCATGCTGTATTTCAGGCAGTCGCCCTTGCGCCAGGCTTCAATCGTATCCCACCAGGCTGCTAGCGCGTTGGCGTCGGGTTTGACCGCGCTCTCCCGGATCATCGCTATCATCTCGGTCAACACATCTTTCACATCGCCTACGATCGGAATGTCCACCTTGACCCGCTTGGAGATGCTGCTGGGGTCAATGTCAATGTGAATGATCTTGCGCTCGTTCTGCGCAAAGTGCTTGGGGTTGCCAATCACGCGGTCATCAAACCGCGCGCCGACTGCCAGCAACACATCACAGTTCTGCATGGTGTTGTTGGCTTCCACCGTGCCGTGCATCCCCAGCATGCCCAGAAATTTGCGGTCACTCGCCGGATACGCACCCAGTCCCATGAGGGTGTTGGTGCAGGGGTAACCCAGCATATCAACCAGTGTGCGCAACTCGGCGGAGGCATTGCTCAGCAACACGCCGCCGCCAGTGTAAATGTAGGGGCGCTTGGCTGCCAGCAACAACTGCAGTGCCTTGCGGATCTGGCCCCCATGGCCCTTGCGCACCGGGTTATAAGAGCGCATTTCCACTGACGTGGGGTAGCCAGCGTAGGGCACCTTCTTGAACGACACGTCTTTGGGAATATCCACCACCACTGGGCCGGGGCGGCCGCTGCGGGCGATGTGAAAGGCCTTTTTCATGATCTCGGCCATGTCTTTGGCGTCCTTGACCAGGAAATTGTGCTTCACAATAGGGCGGGTGATGCCCACCGTATCGCATTCCTGGAAGGCATCCTGCCCGATGGCGTGCGTAGGAACCTGCCCAGTGATAATCACCATTGGGATGCTGTCCATGTAGGCTGTGGCGATGCCAGTGACCGCATTGGTGACGCCAGGGCCGGAGGTAACCAGCGCTACGCCTACCTCGCCCGTAGCGCGCGCGTAGCCATCAGCCGCGTGCACTGCGGCCTGCTCATGACGTACCAGAATGTGCTGGATCGTGTCTTGCTTGTAGAACGCGTCGTAAATGTGCAGAACCGCACCGCCGGGATAACCCCAGACATACTTGACGTTTTCTTCCTGTAGGGCTTTGACCAGAATTTCAGCGCCCCGGAACTCAGGAATACTGGTCGAGGGACTTTTTGCCGCCGCAGCCGCCAAAGCGATTTCAGCTTTTGATATTTCCATGATGAACCTTTGTGAATTTCTCTGACGAAAAACCTTGGGTGCTCCTTCATGCGCTCTTTTGGAGTCAGGTCGGAACTTGGGGTCAAAGCCATAAGCGCACTATGTTGCACCGAACCATGACCCGTTTGCCTTTTGATTTGCCGTCAAGATTATCGCATTGCCAGAATTGAAATGGATCCGAACCTCGTACTTGTGCCGCCCTGATGCCATAATTTGGACAAAATAACGCCCAAAACTTCTGTACGGCGCATCAAAACCGAGACACTCTCTCCTTTTCAGCCTCATTGGCCCACTTCACTTGGCAACCGAACAAGAACTGTCCGATTTTTTGAAAAGCGTTGAAAAACGCGCCTTCAAACGTTCGGTTTATCACGTCCGCAACCAGGAATCCGCATTGGACATAGTTCAGGACAGCATGATGAAGCTTGCAGAACACTACGGGCACAAACCGGCAGCCGAGCTGCCGATGCTATTTCAGCGCATTTTGTCCAACTGCACACTGGACTGGTTTCGGCGTCAAAAAACGCGCGGGGCCCTGTTTTCCAACATGAGCGACTTCGAATCAGGCAGAGAAGACGGAGAATTCGATCTTTTGGAAACTTTAAACGTACAAGACAGTTCAGAGCAAACAGAAAGCGCAGAAAGCACGACCGCTCGGGCTCAAAACTTGCGCGAGATTGAAATCGAAATCCAGGAGCTCCCGGCGCGTCAACGAGAAGCGTTTCTCATGCGTTACTGGGAGGAACTGGATGTGGCAGAAACCGCTGCGGCCATGGGCTGTTCAGAAGGCAGTGTCAAAACACATTGTTCGCGGGCGGTGCAAGCCCTCAGCAAAGCATTGAGAGCAAAGGGAATAAAACCATGACCAACTCAAATTATTTTCAGCAGGAATACCGGGGACAACTGGCTCAGGATCGCTATGGCTTGATGATTGCGGCGCGCTTGTCGGATGCGTCGGGCAATTTGCCTCACGATATTTCAGAGCGGCTGCGTGCCGCGCGAACCCAGGCCGTCAGCAAACGAAAAATAGCCACGGCGCGCACGGCCTCCAGCACCAGCGCGTCAGATAGTGCAGCCACAATGACATTGGGTGACGAGCACTTCAGCCTTTGGGACCGAATTGCTTCAGCGATTCCCCTGATCGCCCTGATTGTGGGTTTGGTCAGTATCACCATGATTCAAAATGACAACCGTGCCAGGGAGATTGCGGAGGTTGATGCGGCGCTGCTGACCGATGATCTGCCCACCGCCGCATTCACCGATCCTGGGTTTATACAGTTTCTCAAAGCAAGGCGCGATCCGAGCCAATAACCGGACGTGACCATGTACTCACCTGCACAAATGAACAAGGCGGTGGCTGTCATTGGGAAGCTTTTCGTTTTAATTGCCTCCTGCGTGGCAATGCTGACGTCGCATGCTTTGCTTGCGCATGCCCAGACAGCTGCCATCTCTCTTCAGGCTGCGTCGGCGCAGACAACCCATGGCAAATCGATTGTGCCTGCCAAACCCGTTACGCCCCAATTGGCTCAAAAGCAGGAGGCCAAACCCACGTGGCAAGAATTGACGCCCGCGCAGCAGCAGTCCTTGAAGCCACTGGCTGCCAACTGGGTCACCATTGGCGAGGGCCAAAAACGGAAGTGGCTGGCGATCTCAAAAAACTACCCAGCGCTGCCATTGGTTGAACAGGCAAAACTGCACAGCCGCATGACCGAATGGGTGTCTCTAAGTCCGCAGCAGCGCACCCAGGCGCGCCTGAACTTTGCAGAGACCAAGAAGCTCACGTCCGGAGAAAAAGTTGAGACGTGGAAGGCCTATCAAGCACTTAGCGCCGAAGACAAGCTGAAACTTGCAGCGAATGCAACGCCCACTCCAAGCGGTGCGGCGGCAGCCGTCAAGCCAGTTGCGCCTCAGAAATTGGCAGCCGTTCCTGTAACCCGGCAAGGCGCAAAGCATTCTGCTGATGTTGCCTCCTCCACCCGCACTCATGCTGTTGACAACAATACCCTGCTGCCCAGGCCATCCGCTTTCGCCGAACCTGCACCGGTTCAGAAAAATTGACAAATTTTTGGACAACGCCCGGACTATTGTCTGGGGTAACCCCTGAAATCACGTCCAGGATCACACCAGGTTTGTGGCGCCGAATGGCATGCTGGCTGTACGAGGGCATCCTGATGTTTGGCGTTGTATTTATCGCAGGCTATCTGTTTGGAACCATGAGCCAGACCCGAAATGCCATGGACAACCGGCACGGCTTACAGGCGTTTTTGTTCGTCATTTTCGGAATTTACTTCGTCTGGTTTTGGGCAAAAGGTCAAACTCTGGCCATGAAGACCTGGAATATCAGGGTGGTAAACCAGCACGGAAAACCCATTAGCCAAGCCCGTGCAGTGTTGCGTTATGCCCTGAGCTGGCTCTGGTTTCTGCCGGCGCTGGGCGCTGCTGCCGTTTTCAAGCTGTCTGTGATTGAGACCGTGGTCATTGCCGTTGGCTGGATAGCGGTATGGGCCATTTTGAGCCGTTTTCACCCGCAGCAGCAGTTCTGGCACGACGCTCTGGCGGGTACCCGGCTGGTGTCCTCGGAACCACTGAGCCGGTGACCCCGCGAACCGATCAGACGTTAATCTGAAGCGCGGTTTTCAGACCGCCGCTTCATCCTGCTCACCCGTGCGTATGCGCACAACGCGTTCCACACTGGTCACAAAAATCTTGCCATCGCCGATCTTGCCGGTGCGCGCCGCCTTGACGATGGCCTCGACGCAGCGGTCAACATCGATGGTCTTGACGACCACCTCCACCTTGACCTTGGGTAAAAAGTCAACCACATACTCGGCCCCGCGATACAGCTCGGTGTGGCCTTTCTGACGGCCAAATCCCTTGACCTCGGTTACCGTCAGGCCGGTAACACCACATTCTGCAAGCGCTTCACGCACTTCTTCAAGTTTGAAGGGTTTGACGATGGCGGTAATTTGTTTCATGGTGCACCTAAGAGTTGATTCATGCCCGGAATTTGCTGGTGATAGGATAACGCCAATCCTTGCCGAAGCTGCGGTGCGTCACACGAATTCCCACCGGTGCCTGACGGCGCTTGTACTCGTTGATTTTGATAAGGCGGGTGACCTTCTCCACATCGGCTCGTGAAAAACCGGCTGAAATTATGTCTTCTGTGCTCTGGTCGTTTTCCATGTAACGCTCCAGGATGGCATCCAGCACCTCATAAGGCGGCAAACTGTCCTGGTCTTTCTGGTCTGGCCGCAGCTCGGCGCTGGGTGGGCGGGTGATGATGCGCTTAGGGATAGGCTCAAGCCCGGTACCGTACGGGTCATTTGCGTTGCGCCAGCGCGCCAATCTGAAAACCGTGGTTTTGGCCAAGTCCTTGATCACGGCAAAACCACCCGCCATGTCGCCATACAGCGTGCAATACCCAGTGGCCATTTCAGACTTGTTGCCGGTGGTCAGCACAATGCTGCCGAATTTATTGGACAGTGCCATCAGCAGCGTGCCGCGGATACGCGCCTGAATGTTTTCTTCAGTCGTATCTTCGGCCAGCCCTTTGAACTCACCTGCCAGCGACGCTTTGAACGCTTCAAACTCGGGCACGATGGATATTTCGTCATAGCGCACGCCCATGCGTGCGGCCATGTCGCGTGCGTCGATCCAGCTGATGTCGGCTGTGTAGGGCGACGGCATCATCACCGTGCGGACCCGGTCCCGGCCCAGTGCATCTACGGCCACTGCCAGCACCAGGGCCGAGTCAATACCGCCGGAGAGCCCCAGCAACACGCCGGGGAATCCGTTTTTGCCAATGTAGTCGCGCACGCCCACCACGAGGGCGTCCCACAGGTCGGCGTCGGCAGTGCGTTCGGGCGCGATATGTGCTGTTAATTTTATAGCTCCCTGCGCATGCTCTACTTGGACCAGGAACAGATTTTCCTCAAAACTGGGAGCACGACCCGCCACCGAGCCATCTGCATTGAGCGCAAAGGAATGGCCTTCAAACACCACCTCGTCCTGTCCGCCTACCAGATGCGCATACACCATCGGCAGGCCTGTGGCCAGCACCCGCTCGCGCATGGTGACCTCGCGCTCGTCGCCCTTGCCCACGTGAAACGGCGATGCATTGATGACGGCCAGCAGTTCAGCGCCAGCCTCTTTGGCCAGACGCGCCGGTTCTTCAAACCATGCGTCTTCGCAAATCAATAAACCTACTTTGACCTTGGCTTCACCCTCCCCCGCTTCGAACACGCACACGTCCTTGCCTGGCTGAAAATACCGGCGCTCATCGAAGACCTGGTAATTGGGCAACTCCCGCTTGGCGTAGGTGGCCAGCACCCGGCCCTCGCTGATCACACTCGCGGCGTTGTGGCGGCCCGACACAGCGACCGACTTGGTACGCAGCGCATCGGCTTCGCTGCCGCCACTCGGATGCCCCACCACGACGATCATGTTTTTTAACCCGGCCAACTCGCGGGCAACCATTTTCACGGCATCATCACAGGCAGAGATAAAGGCAGGCCGCAAGAACAGATCTTCGGCAGCGTAGCCGCAAATCGAGAGTTCCGGAGTCAGTAGCAGCCGCGCTCCACCAGCATACGAGGTGCGCGCTGCATCCATGATTTTTTGCGCATTGCCACCCAGATCACCTACGACAAAATTTAGCTGGGCAACACAGAATTTTAGAGTCATGAGCACACAAAAATTTGATTATGTCATTCGGGTACTGACCACGCCACAAGACGTGGATGCAAGCCAGTGGAACGCACTGCTCGCGACGCAGCAGGACGCCAACCCGTTCATGCGCCACGAGTACCTGGCAGCACTTCACGAAAGCGCAGCGGCCCGGGCGAAAACCGGGTGGACGCCGCGCTTCATGACTCTGTGGCGAGGCGACCGCCTGG
>JANMVO010000254.1:0-4062 GCA_031392805.1 Rhodoferax sp.
CATAGCCGGCCCTGGCATCGGGACGAATTCTGGCGTCGCCCACCGGCAAATCAAACAGGACGGCGGCCGGAACAATCGGCACCAGCCCATAGCCCACCGCCAGCCCGATGTGATGCTCTTCCAGCCATTGCATCACGCCACTCGCCGCATCCAGCCCCCAGGCGCTGCCACCGGCCAGCAACACGGCGTGCACCCGGTCCACCAGGGTGCTGGGGTGCAGCAGGTCAGTCTCGCGCGTGCCGGGCGCCGCACCGCGCACGTCCACCCCACCCACCGCACCGTCCCGCGCGATGATGACGGTGCAGCCGGTAGGACGGCGCGCGTCGGTGAAGTGGCCGACTTCTATCCCCGCGACCTGGGTGATGGAACCAGCGTTGGTGGGTGACGTATTCATTGAATTGTGATTATGCGTTGGCGGGCCATTTCGTTTGAAAACATGCAATTTCACATATAAAAACGGCTGTAGCCCGCGTGTTTATTAAATAGTTAGCTATTAAAATAATATTTCCATTTGAAAAATGACCAAAGCCAGGTCGAAGTTCGAGATCTTTAAAACGGATGGTGCGACCCATGGACATGCGCGACCTTGTCGTGTTGCCTGGGGCCACGACGCGGTGCGCGCGCAGCCCGCTCCAGCCCACTCAAGATGCCGCAATCGCCCGCAAGTTGACTGGTGGCACATTGCTCACGCAACGCTCGCAACTGCTTTTCAAGTGCCTTCAACTCACGAATGCGGGTTGCGACGTGTCCAATATGTTCGTCCAGAAGACGGTTGACCTCGGCACAGTTTTCAGTCGGCGCATCCTTGAAATGAAGCAGGGTGCGAATCTCGCCCAGCGTCATGTCCAGTGAGCGGCAATGCCGGATAAACGCCAGGCGCTGAACATGCGTGCCTGCGTAAATGCGGTAATTTGCGTCAGAGCGCGCCGCCTCTGGCAGAAGGCCTTCGCGCTCGTAGTAGCGGATTGTTTCGCTCTGGGTCTGTGCAGCTTTCGCAAGCTCGCCAATTTTCATAAGGCCATCCTTGGGTTTGGTTTGCTGGACTTCCAGGGCACCGCATTCCGGCCAGAGCCCAGGTGAACCGGCCAACGCTTGACTTTAAGGTCGCTACAGGGTTTCCAATTAACGCATGAAAACTGAAAACGTGCATCCCGCCGAACCCGGCGCCAGCGCAGCCAAAGTCTGCTGTACACCCGCCTCGCCTTCTATGGCTGCACCGGCGATACCGGCCATCACCGGGCGGCTCTTCAGCATCGCCACCATGGATTGCAGTGCCGAGGAGTCAGAAATCCGCCGGGCGCTTGAGCCAATTCCGAATATCCGTTCGCTGGGCTTTCAGCTTGGGGCGCGCACCCTAAGGATCGACGCCATCGACGCTGCGTACCCGGCGGCGCTGGAAGCGATTCGCAAAGCTGGCTTTGATCCAAAGGCAATCGATGCGAATGCTGCCGGGCAGGCGCATAGCCAAGAGGGCGATAGCCATGAAGGCCATGATCATGAGCATGGTTTCAGCGCCGGTGTTTCGCGCCTTGTCGCCGCGCTGCTGCTCGCGGTGGGGGCCGAAGCCCTGGCTTTCTTTGCACCCGAAGCGTTCGTCTGGAAGATTGCCGGCATGGCTATCGCCGCCATGGCAATCTGGCTGGCGGGCCTTGACACTTACAAAAAAGGAGTGTCAGCCCTGCTGCGCGGCAAGCTCAATATCAACGCGTTGATGGCAGTCGCCGTCACGGGCGCGTTCGTCATCGGCCAGTGGCCGGAGGCCGCCATGGTGATGGCGCTGTATGCGATTGCCGAGCTGATCGAGGCCAAGGCCGTGGACCGGGCGCGCAACGCGATCAAGGGGCTGCTGGACTTGGCACCCGGGCAGGCACTGATGCTTGGGCCCAATGCCACGTGGACATTGACGCCGGTCGCAGCCGTACCGCTGGACGCCACGGTGCGTATCAAGCCGGGTGAGCGCGTGCCGCTGGACGGCGTTGTCACCAAGGGCAATGGCGCGGTCAACCAGGCCCCCATCACGGGCGAAAGCATCCCGGTTGACAAGGTCCCCGGCGATCAGGTCTTTGCCGGCACCATCAATGAAACCGGCGAGCTGGAAATGCGTGTCACCGCCGCTGCGAACAACACCACTTTGGCGCGAATCATTCATGCGGTAGAGCAAGCGCAGGGAACCCGGGCACCGACCCAACGGATTGTGGACCGATTTGCCGCAATCTACACGCCGGTGATTTTTGTAATTGCCGTCGCTGTGGCGTTGCTCGCACCGTTCCTGATGGGCGTCACCTGGCAGGAAGCGGTGTACAAGGCACTGGTGCTGCTGGTGATTGCCTGCCCCTGTGCGCTGGTCATCTCGACGCCCGTTACGGTGGTCAGCGGCTTGTCTGCAGCGGCGCGCCGGGGCATTTTAATCAAGGGTGGCACCTACCTTGAAGACGCGCGCCTGCTCAAAGCGGTTGCATTGGACAAAACCGGCACCCTCAGCGAGGGCAAACCCAAGCTGGTCGATTGGCGCGTCTGGGGTGATGCGGACGAAGCAAGTGCAAAACAGGCAGCGGCAAGCCTGGCGTCCCGCTCGGACCACCCTGTCTCCAAAGCCATCGCGGCCAGCCTGAACATGATTGTTGCGGACGTGCAAGACTTCAAGGCGTTGCCCGGGCGCGGCGTTCAAGGCCTGGTCAATGGAAATAACCTGCTGCTGGGCAACCACAGGCTGGTCCATGACCGTGGTCAATGCACGCCTGAACTGGAAGCAGAACTGGACAGGCATGAGCAGCAGGGCCACACCGTGACGTTGCTGGCCGACGCAACGCACGTGCTGGCGCTGTTCGCGGTAGCGGACACCATCAAGGAAACGTCCAGGCAGGCCATTGTGGAACTTAAGGCGCTGGGCGTTGTGCCCGTCATGCTCACAGGCGACAACAGCGCCACCGCCAGGGCCATCGCAGGCCAAGCCGGCATTGATGACGCCAGAGGCGACCTTTTGCCCGAGGCCAAGCTTGAAGCGATCAAAGAGATGCAGCGCCGCTACGGCGCTACCGGCATGACCGGCGACGGCATCAATGACGCGCCCGCGCTGGCGCAGGCCGACATTGGTTTTGCCATGGGCGGTGCCGGCACAGGCACGGCCATGGAAGCGGCTGATGTGGTCATCATGAATGACAACCTGGAGCGGGTTGCCGAGACCGTGCGTCTTTCAAAAAGCACACATTCAATTCTTTGGCAAAACATCAGCTTGGCTTTGGGCATCAAGAGCGTGTTTCTGGTGATGGCAATCTTCGGGACGGCGACGATGTGGATGGCGGTGTTCGCCGACATGGGCGCGAGCCTGCTGGTGGTGGCTAACGGCCTTCGGCTTTTGCGCACCAAGAGCAAGGGCCATACTTGACCAGCTTCACGCCAGTCTGGGAACAACCAGAACCGTTCGGCTATCCGGCTATGGCGTTCACTTCAGTATTTGCGTCTAAAAGTTAGATAAATGGTGAAATTAAGAGGGAAAACTGCAAAATCATCGAAATCAGCTTAATGTTGCCTATTTTTTTAGCAGTTCGAAGACTCGATGGATTCCTTGCTCACGTCTGACTGGCTGCTCGGATGACTGGAGCTTGATTTCCTCATAAATTCACTGTAGTTTTGCATCGCCATACACCTGATCCTCGGGCGGAACCTCGGTCGGCACGCGAAAGCTTTCGCTGGCCCAGGCACCCAAGTCAATATTCTTGCAACGTTCTCTACAGAAGGGGCGAAAGGGGTTGCTTGCGCTATACACGCTGTCTCCGCCGCAGGTCGGGCAGGTCACAATTTTTACATCGGCTTTTTTCATGCGGTTAAACAGCCCAGAGATTGCGTGATCAAAATAATTTTTGACAGATTCGATTTCCTCAGGAGCAAAGTGTCACCTCTAGAGCGGCTTCGTCTGCAATTGCATGAAGGCGATCATCGCTTTCGTGGCGCATGAGCCGAATTGACACCATCAGCCGGTTGCCGCTGATTTCAGGAATCAGGCCAAGCTTTTGGTCCAAGGCAAGACGCAAAAGCTGAAAAGTACGGCCTTGGGGTAAGTTT
>JANMVO010000257.1:0-2011 GCA_031392805.1 Rhodoferax sp.
CGTGGCCTTGATGTTCCATCTGGACATGTTCAACGCGCAAATCGTCGCTCAAAACTTTATCAACGGTGCCGACAGCTTTGCGTTGATGGCCGTGCCATTTTTCATGCTCGCGGGCGAAGTCATGAACACCGGCGGGTTGTCAAAGCGAATCGTCAAAGTAGCGCTGGCCCTGGTCGGTCACGTGCGGGGCGGACTGGGCTATGTGACGGTACTCACCGCGTGCGTGCTGTCAGCACTTTCCGGGTCCGCGATTGCCGATGCCGCTGCACTGTCGGCCTTGCTGGTACCCATGATGGTCGCTGCGGGCCACAGCAAGCAGCAATCAGCGGGTTTGGTGGCCGCGTCCAGCATCATCGGGCCGGTCATTCCGCCCAGCATCGGCTTCGTCATCTTTGGTGTCGCTGCAAATCTGTCGATCTCAAAACTGTTCCTCGCGGGCATCGCGCCAGGATTGATGATAGGAGCCGCGCTCGCCTTGACCTGGTGGTGGGAGGTTCGCAAGGAGAAGCTGACGCCACCACCGCGGGTGTCAACGCGGGAAATGCTTCGCACCGTGGTGGACGCCACATGGGCGCTGATGCTCCCGTTCATCATCATCTTCGGGCTGAAGTTCGGGATATTTACGCCGACCGAGGCGGGCGTGGTGGCGGCGGTGTACTCGCTGGTCGTAGCGGTGTTTGTCTACAAGGAGCTAAAACCCTCGCAGTTGTATGCCGTCTTCATCACGGCCGCCAAGACCACGGCGGTCATCATGTTCCTCGTGGCTGCGGCGCTGGTGTCGGCATGGCTGATAACGGTTGCCGATCTGCCGAGCAAGGTGGTCGATCTGCTGGCGCCCTTGATGGGCAACCAGCTACTCTTGATGTGTGCGCTCATGGGCCTGGTGCTTGTCGTCGGCACCGCGATGGACATGACGCCCACAATTTTGATTCTTACGCCTATTTTGATGCCCATCGTCAAGGAGGCCGGCATCGACCCCATCTACTTCGGCGTCCTCTTCATCATCAACAACTCCATGGGCCTGATCACACCGCCGGTGGGTACGGTGCTTAACGTGGTCGCCGGCGTGACGCGGACGACCATGGAGGATCTCATGAAAGGTGTGTGGCCGTTCATGCTTGCGGAACTGGCCGTGCTCCTGCTATTAGTTCTCTTCCCGCCTCTGGTCACGGTACCTGCCAGGTGGCTGAGTGGATGAAACCGAAGGGCTGGCCTGGCCCAAGGGCGCAAAGGCTGTTCCTAGTATTACTGTGTCATAAATGCAATCTCAGGTTTGACCCATTGCAATGCGGACAATGTCCGAGGTTTCTTGCGAGTGCCACGCACAGGCCCAGTCGCAGCGTCGTGATCGAATCCGCTACGTGGCGCTGCGCGCGCCGGGCTTCCCCGAGGGACGTAATCGTTGGGAACGGCAGGTATTTGGCGGAGAACGAAGTTTTTTTTACTGCTGGCATGGCTGCCAGGCTCGAGCCGCTCGGCCATCAGAAACCCGTAGGCTGCAATGCTCAGCGTGGCGTGATGGTGAAAGCCGCGCCAGCCCCGTCTAGATGCAGATGTTGGTGTCGAGCAGGATCATGGGGCGATCTCGGCACGAATCTGGTCGTCAGGCTGCTCCTGCGTCAATACAAAGCCGGGCTCGAACGCGGCCAGCCCCGATTCGAGCGTTTGCCAGGGGTCATCCACGGGCAGCCGCAGCACCCCGTTGCCAAAATGCTTCACGACCACCTCGGTGCCGGCAAACCGGTACTCTTTGGGTAGCCGAACGGCCTGGCTGCGGCCTGATTAAAAAAGGCGTGCGGTGTCCATGGGGGGGCTCCAAAACTGATAATCACCAATGATAGCTACCGATAGCTATCTTTATAATAGCATTCGAAATCATCAATCAAACCGCATCCAGCCCACGGACCCGGCATTCGCGACCCTCATTTGCGCTATGAAGCCAAACCCACATAAAATGACCTCATGTAGTCACAATGAGGTTCGCCATGGAAATATTGCAAATTCGTGAAGC
>JANMVO010000270.1:0-11288 GCA_031392805.1 Rhodoferax sp.
ATTGTTGAGAACAGACCCGGCGCATCGGTCATGATTGCCGCGTCTTGACAGGGGCCCGCAGCAAGCCGGTCGAGGTGCGCCGAGGTGCGTCGAGGTGGGTCGCACTGGCGATGGGGCGTTAATTGACAGTTACTCCTTGACCATCTTCGCCTCTAGCGCCACCCGCGTTGCGTTCGCGATCTCGGCGCGCATCGCATCGGCCATTTTTTGACGGCCACCCAGACGGCGGAACAGCCCCATCTTTTCAAGTTGCACGCGCACCGGCTCCCCATCCAGCGCCGCCATGGCGTCAGCACTCAATTTGTCCAGCAATGCGGCCTGCACACCCGCCGGAGCGACGACGCCGTACCAGGTATCCCATTCAACGGCAAAGCCCTGTTCCCTCAAGGTGGGAACGTCGGGGTAGGCGTCCATCCGTTCAGCAGAAGCCACGCCGATGATCTTTGCGCGACCGGTCTGGAGATTAGGGCTGACGGTGGCCACGCCGCCCATGAAAGCCTGAATCTGTCCTTGCGCAAACGCCTGATTGGCCGGCGCGGCGCCAGTAAAAGGAATTTCGACCAGGTCGATGCCCGCCACAACTTTCAGCATGTTGAACGCGAAATGCGCCGAGCTGCCGGTCGATGAGGTCGCATAGTTGTATTTGCCCGGGTTGGCCCGCGCGAGTGCGACGAACTCTTTGACATCCTTCACGGGCAGATTGGCGTCGACAACCATCAGGGTGGGCTGAACGCCGATGAACATGACGGGTGAAAAATCGCGAAGCGAACGGTAGGGGGTTCCCTTGGGATTCAATACCTCGGCGGAACCGGTGGTCGAGCCAGCGGTCAAAAGAAGCATATAGCCGTCGGCAGGGGACGTCGCCACGGCCTGGGCGCCGATGATGCCGCCCGCGCCGGGACGGTTGTCTGGCACCACCGCTATTTTCCATATCTCAGTCAGGCGCTGTGCGAGTAGCCGCCCGATAGCGTCGGTAGGGCCGCCTGCTGGATAGGGGATGACAAGCCGTACCGGGCGGGCGGGAAAGTTCGACTGCGCCAATGCCGAGGCCGCCGTCGCTGTCGCCAGCACGGCACCCCCTGCCACCACGACCTGTCTGCGGTTCATCGGCATCTCGCTCTCATTTTTGTCGGTCTAAGGACTTGACATGCACCTTGCAGGTCAGCGCGCTGCGGGCTCAGCCATTCTTTTCAAGGCGGCATTCTCAGGCCTGGTCAGACCTGCTCATCGATCACGGCTCAACGGCGCACCGTTCGACGACTCACCTCTCAGCAGATAGATGGCAAACAGCCCGACAATGATGCCATCAATGAACAGCAGCGGGCGCAATGCCGCCAGCGATGCCTCGTTCCAGGCCATGGCGATGATCACCATCATGCCGAGTTTTTCTATGGCTGAGGCGATCACAATGGGGCGGCGGATTTCCACGTGGCTGGCGGAATAGACCAGCAATGCGCCAAAACAGAACGCCAGCAAACCCCAGTGTTTGGTGAAGGGCACACCGGCTTCGCGGCCGACATTCAGGCCAATGATGTTCAGCATCGCCCACGGCAGAAAAAACATCACGATGGGCAGCATGGTGATGACGCCAGTGACGTATAAAATTTTGGTGAAATGCTTGACGACCATCAGATACTCCAGTCAGATGTGGTGAAGAGTTGACACTATTGGCAACAATTTGGATGCCGTGTTTTACCATGCATCGACCGCAAAAATGCCGGCGGCGGGTGCAATTTTTGCAGATTGCAGGCCGCGCAGCAGCCAGTCCCGCGTTTGCGAAGGGTCGATGACGGCGTCAATCTCGAGCGTGGTCGCCATGTTGATGGCGCTGCCTTTGTGGTATTGGTTGGCCACCAGCTTTTGGTACAAGGCATCGCGCTCTGGCCCGTCTGGCGCGGCTTCCAGCTCTTTGCGATAGCCCAGCTTGACGGCACCTTCCAGCCCCATGCCACCAAATTCGCCGGTGGGCCAGGCAATGGTGAATACCGACTCTGCAAAGCCGCCCGCCGTCATCGCCATCGCGCCCAGGCCATAGCCTTTGCGCAGCACCACCGCCAGCAGCGGCACGCGCAAGTGCGCTGCGGCAATGAACATGCGGCTGACGTGCCGCACCTGCGCCTGCTGCTCAATCTCCGGCCCGACCATGAAGCCCGGCGTGTCGACAAAACTGATGATCGGCAAGCCGTGCGCGTTGCACAGTTGCATGAAGCGTGCGCATTTGTCGGCGGCGTCGGCGTCAATCGCGCCACCCAGATGCTGCGGGTTGTTGGCGATCAGCCCCACTGGCCGACCCTCAATGCGGCCCAGCGCAGTGTGGATGCCTTTGCCAAAACCGTCTCGAATGGCCAGCAGGCTGCCGGTGTCCACCACGCCGGTCATGGCGGCACGCGTGTCATACACCCGCAGGCGGTTCTCGGGCACCACGTGGCGCAGGGCCAGTGGGTCTGGCGCCAGCCCAACCGCCGCACCCACCACGCCCGCCACATCTGCCGTACAGCCCTGAAAAAACGACAGGTAATGCTTTGCAGCCGCCACCGCCTGCGCTTCATCGTCCACCAAGATGTCAATCACGCCGTTGCCATGCTGCACGCCGCTGGGGCCAATCTGCTCGGGCTTGAAAACGCCCAGCCCGCCGCCCTCGACCATCGCCGGGCCACCCATGCCGATGTTGCTGTCCCGCGTGGCGATGATCACGTCGGCACAGCCCAGCAGCGCCGCATTGCCGGCAAAGCAGCGCCCCGCCACGATGCCCACCACCGGCACGCGGCCATTGAGCCGCGCAAAGCTGGCAAAGGTGCCCACGTTAAGCGCCGCCACCACCGCCATGTCCACATCACCGGGCCGGCCGCCACCGCCTTCGGCAAACAGCACCACGGGCAGCTTGTGCGCCAGCGCGATGCCCAGCAGCCGGTCGGTCTTGTGGTGGTTGCGCATGCCCTGCGTGCCGGCCAGCACGGTAGCGTCATAAGCCATCACCACGGTGCGGCTGCGGTCCGCTCCAAACAGCGCGCCGTTGATGCTGCCAATGCCCGTGACCATGCCGTCGGCGGGCGTGTTGACGATCAAATCCTGTTCGCTGCGACGGCTGCGTTGCGCGGCCACGGCCAGAGCGCCGTGTTCCATGAACGAGCCTTCGTCACACAGGTCGGCAATGTTTTCGCGCGCGGTGCGCCGGCCCAAGGCGTGGCGCTTGGCGACGGCTTCAACGCGCTGCGCATCCAGCGTGAAAGCATGGCGGTCGATCAGGCGTTGCAGGTCGGGGCGGGGGCCGCTGGAGGGTGCTTCCAGAGGCGTCACAGAGGTTTTTTGCGGCTGAATAGGTGCCATTTCGGCCTCTAGCCCTAGTGCAGTATGCATAACTAGCTCTGTAAGTAATAGCAACTCACCTTCATTCACCAGTTCGCCCACCACAAACTGCAAGGCTGCAACCCGCCCGTCCGTCGGCGCCCGCACCTCGTGCTCCATCTTCATGGCTTCCAGAATCACCACCACGTCGCCCGCGCGGACGTCAGCACCGGGTTGAACCAGCCATTGGACAACGGTGGCTTGCAGCGGGGAGCGGATGGTGTGGTCTTGCATGGCAGTATTTTGCGGCAGGCCATGACGGGTGTCGCGTCAAGCACGGGACAGCGTGGGGGTGCACGGCTTCAAGGGTCTTCAAAAGCGCATCGCGTGCCAAATGCCGACTTAGCTGTGATGGGTGAGGCTGGGAGTGTCGAAAGCCACCACGCAAGCTGGGTGGGCGAGGCAGCGAGCAGCGTGCACACGGGCTCCGGTTCACTCGCGCAGATGTGTTTGTAGCGCGCCACCTTGGCTTGCGTGACGACGATGGTTGGCGCACCCGGCGTTGTAGCACGCGCGAATTGGCCCTGCGCCCGTGTACCCACTGCTCACTGCCTTGGCAGGGCTTGGTTTGTGCTCTTGGGACGCTTCGGAGCCGTTTTAAGCGGTTTTTAGTAGCCAAAATGACCTCTAGCCCTCGTCAAATATACACAAATAGCTATAAAATAAATAGTGCTCGTGAGATATTCTAGACAGACCCCGGAATAGATTTTTTCAGAGCGCGAGGTTTGGGGAATTGCCTGTGCCCCCTGCCTTGGTGGCGCCTCACAGCCGGGGCCACCATGAGCTTTTGCCTTGCCTCGATCAGTGGACTCGCTAATCAGTAAACTCGTTGCAAAGATGCTTGCAGGCGCTCGGTGCAATCTTGCCAGTGGTCGCACTCATGAACGGCCAACACCATTTGGTGTGCAGACCGGGCATGTTCTGGCGTGTCGATTTGACCAGTTGCGCTGGCAATTGACGCAACGAATGCCACCAGCCCGGTCATAACTAGCTTTAGCACACGGGGCGCGAACCTTACAATCCCCTCTGCCACACATGCCAACCGTTCGGGGCGGCGGTTCAGTCCAACAAGGTTTACCTGCCGCAGGAGGTGCTCTTGGTTTCTACAGACTTGGCCTCGCGGCAGATAAACGCTATTCGCTATGCGTCTTAGCATCACACGTCCACACCGCTCGATCCTATCAACCAAAATGCATAGCTTCCGACTTGCCGCCGCGCTGGCGCTTTGCATCATCGCTGTCATTGGCGTCGCTGCACCTAGCCCCGAACAGAGTCTTGGGTTGATCACTTCGGAGAACACTGTCGTAATTCCTCCCTACGCTCCGCGATTCGGCCGCTCGAAGCCGATAGTGGCAGTGGTCGGGGAGAACACATTTACCGAACTGACTGACTATGTTATTCCGTACGGCGTTCTTTTTGAGTCCGGCGTTGCCGAGGTACTCGCGCTGGCAACGAAAGCTGGCCCGATCCAAATGTTTCCCGGGCTCACGATTCGACCTCAATCGACCGTCGATGAGTTTGACTCTCGCTTTCCTGAAGGCGCTGACTACGTCATCGTTCCGGCGGTGCATCGTACTGAAGACGCCGTGTTGCTGCGCTGGGTCGCAAGCCAGGCCGCCAAAGGCGCAAGCATTGTTGGCGTTTGCGACGGCGTATGGGTTGTCGCAAACGCCGGCCTGCTCAAAGGACGGAGGGCTGTCGGCCACTGGTACTCGTTCGGCGATCTGGAGAAGAAGTTTCCCGAGACAACTTGGGTGCGAGACCGTCGCTACGTCGCTGATGGAAAGATCGTCACCACCACTGGCGTAACAGCATCGATTCCTGTTTCCCTGGCGCTCGTCGAGGCCATTGGCGGACATGAGCGAGCTGTTTCCGTCGCACGCGTCATGGGCGTCAAGGATTGGAGCGCTGCACACAGAAGCAGCGACTTCAAACTTCAAGCACGTCACATGTTGACGGCGGCAATCAACTGGGTGTCGTTTTGGTCACACGAAGACGTCGGCATTCCAATTTCCAATGGCACGAACGAAGTAGCTTTGGCCCTTACGGCAGACGCCTATTCTCGTACCTATCGCTCCAGCGCAGTCTCAGTCTCGTCCTCGGCAGAGGAAGTGCGTACCCATGGTGGATTGCTGATCGTCCCGGACAGACTCACTGGCGGCCCAACGAATCCATATCACCTACTGAAGCCACTCGATGGCAAGAAGCCTGTTGCCGTACTTGACGCCGCTCTACAAGACATTGGCCATAGGTATGGCCGTACGACATCAGCATTTGTCGCCTTGCAAATGGAATACCCACAGCCGTGAGTCTTGAATCGCGCTTGAGAGCGTCAATCCGAACACGCATAGCGAATACGATTAGATCGCGCAAGCGAAGCGCAGCCGCGATCTGAACCGGTTGTTGGACGAGCCTGGTCACTTTGACGACTCTTTGAAAATATCCTTCAGCCATCAAAGTCATACTTTCACAAGGCCCCGCAAGACCGTCTGCACGGACCAGGCGCTGAGCCCGCGCCGACCTTCCGCTTGGGCGGTCGAGACCGCAATCGCCGAGGCCACATTGAAGGCCTTTTCTGCGCCTGATTTGCGCTACAGGGTTGCTGTACAGCCAGTTTTGCTGATTTAAACGATAAAAACAGGCCGTAGCCCGCTATCCTTATACATAGGTAGCTATTTATATAGTAGCATTTTATCCGCGCAGCATTTTCCCGTCATATACTCCGTCCCCGTGCGCAGCACCCAGCCAGATCAGCAGGCGTGCCGCGTGGCAGTGGAGGATCGGAGCGCAGGATTCACACATGCGGCATCGCAGGGTGCGCCAACCACTGCACTCGCGCCACTGGGGCAGCGCGCCACAAACACATCGGCGCGGGATCAACGCGCAGTGAAGTGGACCCATAGCCCGGTCATAATCTGCTTTGGCACACGGGGCGCGAACATTGCAATCCCCGATGCCGCACACGCCAACCGTTCGGGGCGTTGGATCAGTCCAGCAAGGTTTATCTGCCGCAGGAGGTGCTCTTGGTTTCTACAGACTTGGCCTCGCGGCAGAAAAACGCTGATCGTTAGGTGTGCTTTGACATTGCGCAAACTTCACGGTCTGACTGCTTTGGTTATTGCAGCGTATGCCTGTGTTCATATAGCCAATCACCTTATCGGGCTGGGTGGTGTCGAGTCACACATCGCATTTATGCGTGCTGCTCGCTTGGTATATCGCTTGCCTGCTGTGGAGGTTTTGCTTCTCTTGGCAGTTGTGTTCCAAATTTACAGCGGCGTTACTTTCATAGGTCGTGGCTGGAAGCAGCGGCAGGGTTTTATGCCTTGGTTACAGGCGGGTTCAGGGGCTTATCTCGTGTTCTTCTTCCTCAATCATGTCGGGGCCGTTCTCTTCGGTCGCACCGTGCTGCACCTAGACACAAACTTCTACTATGCAGCGGCGGGCTTCTATGTGCCGCCGTTCCAACTCTTCTTTGCGCCTTACTATTTTCTGGGCGTGTTAGCCCTGTTTACGCATCTGGGCTGCGCTCTATATTGGCAGTTGCAAGCCAAGTCCCGGTCTGCTCAAGTGCTTGCAGTCGTTCTTCCGTCCAGTGTCGGTTTTGTTGTGTCCCTGCTTATCGTACTGTCACTTGCAGGGGTGTTTTATCCCGTGCAAGTGCCGCCAGAATACAAGGCAACTTATGGCTGGCACCCTTAACGAATGAGGTTAGTTCGCACCAGCGAAGCGCAGCCGCGATCTGAACCGGTTGTTGGACGAGCCTGGTCACTATGACGACTCTTTGAAAATATCCTTCAGCCATCAAAGTCATACTTTCACGAGACCCCGCAAGATCGTCTGCACGGACCAAGCGCTGAGCCCGCGCCGACCTTCCGCTTGGGCGGTCGAGACCGCAATCGCCGAGACCCCATTGAAGGCCTTTTCTGCGCCTGATTTGCGCTACAGGGTTGCTGTACAGCCAGTTTTGCTGATTTAAACGATAAAAACAGGCCGTAGCCTTCTATCCTTATACATAGTTAGCTATTTATATAGTAGCATTTTATCCGCGCAGCATTTTCCCGCCATATACTCCGTCCCCGTGCGCAGCACCCAGCCAGATCAGCAGGCGTGCCGGGTGGCTGTGGAGGATCGGAGCGCAGGATTCGCGCGTGCTACAAAAGTCGGGTGCGCCAACCATCGCGTTCGCGCTACTGAAACAGCGAACTACAAACACACCTGCGCGAGCTCGCAGCGCAGAGCAGCCGCTGACACCCGGTGCGTTCGCCAACGGGAGTAGCGTTGCGCCAGCTCCCCGGCATCGATGACGGACAGCTGCACAAATCGAGGAGGCTCATCGTGCTGCCTGCATGCCGTGCAGGGCAGGGTGGACGTGCTGCTCCTGGAGCTTGGGGCGGGGAAGCCCCTTTCGTTTTTTGGGGGGACTTCACTCGTCAAAATCGCGCGACAATAAGGGCTGTTTTAAGCGAGGAGTTTTTTCATGGAGCTAACTGCCGTCCTTACACACGCCGAAGAAGGTGGGTTTGTTGCGCTTAATCCAGAGACAGGAACCACCACGCAAGGAGAAACGGTTGAAGAAGCGGTAGCCAATCTGAAAGAGGCCACCGCCCTGTATCTGTCTGAGTTCCCGATGCCTTCGCCGGGCCACCCGGTGATCACCATGTTCACGGTGCCTGAACCGGTGCATGCCTAAGCTTCCTCACGTCTCTGGCAACGAAGTGCAGCGCGCACTCGAACGGCTGGGATTTCACAAAGTTCGCCAGAGTGGCAGCCACGTTGTCATGAAGCGCGAATCGCAAGGTTGTGTCGTACCGATGCATAGCGAGGTCAAGATCGGAACCCTTGCCGGTCTTCTGCGTCAGGCCGAAGTGACGCCGGAAGAGTTCATGGCTGCGCTTCGCAAGTGACCCCCAACCGTTCCATCGAAATGAAGCTATCCCGCCCTGCAAAAACAAGAGTTGAGGTGTCGGTAGGCGAGTCTGTGCGCATCCTGCGCGAACTCCAGGAGCTTAGCCAAAGCCAGTTGGCAGAGCGTTCTGGAATTCCGCAAGCCACGATCTCCGCCATTGAAAACGGTCGCGTCAATCTGGGCGTTGAGCGGGCAAAGATGCTCGCCCGCGCACTTCAATGCCATCCATCGGTGCTGGTGTTTCCAGGTTGGGAAGTTCCTCTCAAGCTGGCGGCATAGCGGGTCATTCCTGTGGATAGCCACAATGCCCCGCAAAATCATCTACACCGCCCAAGCGCCAAAGCCCCAGCCGACGTACGGCCTGGCGGTCAAGGCCGCAGGCCTGGTTTTCGTCTCCGGCACGGGCACGACCATCCAGGAGCAAACCCATCAGTGCCTGAAGAACATTTCAAGCATCCCCGCTGAAGGGGCTTTCAGGCTCAGCCTTGCAGGCAGCGGCGATGGCTGAACCAGTTTGAACCAGCCACTGAATAGCCGGGCCGTCCCCATCCCATGCAACCGCCAACCGCAATTGCAAGGCAGCGCTGCTGCCCGGCGTGTCGCTCGGCAGCAGAGCAGAGGTTGACGAATCGTATGCGCGACCTGTCTCTGCTGGACGTACCGGGCTTGAGTTTCTGCCCTCATAAGCTGCGCCCCAATCCATTCAACACGGCAGGCCACTGCAAGGCCGCATCGACGCCCAACGAATAGGTTGATTGCTCCCGGTTCACTGTGACAGATAGGAGCTGCTCCAATGTGCCCCGGGGCGACGGTGTGTGTCGACCATCACGATGCTGGCATCGGTTTCTTTGACGATGGCATCGGCGAACGCCATGCCGACCGCGCCACTGCCGAGGCTGAGGTAGTCGGCCTCGACGGAATGCAGGCTCATGTCAGGAGCTTCTTGGACAAAGTTGGCGCCCGATAATTTTTTGGGCGTCCCTGCACTGTCCACCGCGAGGACGCAAAAGTCCTGAAGATTTCGCTAAAGATTCTTAAAAATTCTGAAATCTCATGAATTTAATGGGTGCCCAATACAATACCGCGCTAACTTTGACACCAGAGGGCACACCATGGCGAAGGCAACAAGCATCCGCGTCGGCATCGGCGGCTGGACCTACCAGCCCTGGCGCGACAACTTCTATCCCAAAGGCCTGGCGCAGGCCAGGGAACTCGGCTACGCGAGCCGCCAGCTTACCGCCATCGAAGTCAACGGCACTTATTACAGCACCATGAAGCCGGCCAGTTTCAGGAAGTGGCACGACGACACGCCGGATGATTTTGTCTTTTCGCTCAAGGCCAGTCGCTTCACCACCAACCGCCGCGTGCTGGCCGACGCAGGAGAATCAATCAAGCGTTTTGTGGACAGCGGCATCAGCGAACTCGGCAACAAGCTGGGCCCCGTCGTCTGGCAGTTCATGCCCACCAAACAGTTTGAGGCCGGCGATTTCGAGGCCTTTCTGTCGCTGCTGCCCAAGGCCGTGGACGGGCGCGAACTGCGCCATGTGATGGACGTGCGCCACCCCAGTTTCATGGTGCCCGAGTACCTCCAGCTCGCGCGCCGATACCAATGCGCCAGTGTGTTCACCGACTCTGACAAATTTCCGTCTTTCGCAGACCTGACGGGCGACTTTGTCTACGCGCGGCTGATGATGAGCGACGAGAAGGTGAAGGCGGGCTATTCGCCCAACGCGCTGGATGCGTGGGCTGAGGCCGCGCAGTCATGGGCTGCGGGCAGCGAACCTGGCACCTTGCCGCGTGTTGAAGGGCAGGCAAAAGCGCGGGTGAAGATGAAGGGAGCGACGGCAAAGCCTTCAGAGGCGCGCGACGTTTTCATGTTTTTCATCAACGGCGCGAAGGAGCGTGCACCCGCCGCAGCGCAGGCTTTGATTGCACGGGTTGCCAGGCTTTGAATGGCTGGTCAGTGATCATGATCCTGAACTGACGATTTCAACCTCGCCCTCAATCTCCACCGGAATATTGAATGGCAGCTCGGCCATGCCCACGGCACTGCGGCTGTGCGCGCCCACCTCGGGGCCAAAGAGTTCGAGGATCAAATCCGAGAAGCCGTTGATGACGCTGGGCTGGCGGTTAAAGCCGGGTGCCGAGTTCACCATGCCAAACACGCGCGTCCAGGCCGCAATGCGGTCCAGACCACCCGGTGTGCCACCCAGCGCGCGCTGCAGGCTGCCCAGGATGGACAGTGCGGTCAGGCGGGCCGCAATGTAGCCTTGCTCCAGTGACACCTCGCGCCCCAGTTTGCCCAGTGGCGATGAAAACGAGCCGTCCGGGTTTTGCGGCCCGTGGCCGGATATCAGCGCGCGGCTGCCAATGATCCGGACCGCCTGAAAGGGCAGCAGTACCCCAGGCGGGGGCTGCATTGGCGGTGGCAGAGTGAGCCCCAGGGCGCGCAGCCGGTCTTCAATTTTTGACATGTGGTTCCTTGTTCATGGCGAAGATAAAATGCTACAATAACTATAGCTTCTTACGTAGTGCTGACGAGGGCTACAGCCAGATTTGTTGAAAAAAATACGCAAAATGGCAGGGTGAAACCATTGCCCTGAATCCCTCATGCCCACAGCACCGGGCTGGTCCCCGCGTACCACGCGTCCACCTGTGGCGCGGCAGCCAACTCAATCTTGCTGCGCTTGATTTTCAGGGTGGGGGTGAGGCAGCCGTTGTCAATGGACCAGGGCTCGCGCGCCACCACCAGCCGGTGCAGGCGCTCGTGCGGGGCGAGGGCCACATTCACGTCCTGCAGCAATTTGGCGAGTTCAGTGTCCACCTGCGTGCGAACGGCCGCGTCGCCCAGACGGGGACGCAGATTCTCGTCCAGCACCACGATGGCATACGGCATCGGCTGGCCGACGCCCGACACCATGGACAGCTCGACCATCGGGTGCGCGTTGAGCCGGTTCTCAATCGGCGCGGGTGCAATGTATTTGCCCTTGGCGGTTTTAAACAGCTCTTTCTTGCGCCCGGTGATCTTGAGCAGACC
>JANMVO010000320.1:0-2074 GCA_031392805.1 Rhodoferax sp.
TTCAACCTGATCAGCTTGGATGGATGATTGGCCGGATCAATGACGGCACCATTTCAAACAGCGGCGCCAGGACGGTGCTTGACACACTTTGGTCTGGCTCCAATCCAGCCGTCGTTAACGGGATCCTTCCGATGCCTACGCTGGATGTGAGCATAAGTAGCCAATCGATAGTTGACGGCATCATCGAACTCGAAAACCTGAAACAAATGAACGACTCTGGCGCCTTGGAAAAAATCGTCGATGAAGTCCTAGCCGCCAACCCAAAAAACGTTGCCGAATACAAGTCAGGCAACGCCAAAGCCCTCAACGCGCTGGTGGGCCAGATCATGAAGGGCAGCAAGGGCAAGGCGAATCCGCAGCAAGTCAACAACCTGCTGCGCAAAAAACTGGGTTAGCAGCAGTCACACCCGGCGACGCGCCCGAGCCCCGTTTTCGATCTGCCTCAGCGCGTCTTGGCAGGGGCGGCACCCGCTGCGGGCGCTGCCCCTGCCTGCAGTGGCCAAAGCTGTTTCAGCCGGGCCAGCTCTTCATCAAACCGCGCGTTCACGCGGTTGATCTCACCGTCCTGATCGGCAATGAACCGGCCCTGCACGGCCAGGCTTTGCGTGACGTCATCAACCTGGCGGCGCAGCGACGGTGGTGCCCGGCTGGCGTCCTTTTTGTAAAACTCCATCTCGGTGTTAACAGTCACACTCTGGCGGTTCAATTCTTCCACGCGGTTGAGGGCGGCCTTTTTCACCACACTGATTTGCCCGATTGCCTCAGCACGTTCCGCGTCGTGCAATGCCTTGTTGGGATAGCGCAAAAGCAGGGCACGATCACGCCGTTTTTCTTCGTTTCGCCGCCCCTGATCTTCCAGTGCCAGCTTTTCCTTGGCTTCAACTTCCGAGCGCTCCAGAGCCGTCAGGGTCGGGCCCACTTTGGATTTCAAGGTGCCGCTGGGGTTGAGCACCTTTTGCTCGCGGTCAGCGCACTCCGCAATGGGGCGATCTGCGGTGAGCTTTTTGCCCCGGGCATCGACGCAGGTGTAGATGCCTGCCGATTGGGTTTGCGCCTGAGCCTGACCGGCCAACGCGAGCAGCATCACGGCGGTTACCGCAGACACCAAGGCACCGACGCGTTTTCCGCCAGCATATTCTCTATCGTTTCTGTCGTTTCTATCGCCCGTATTGATAAAAACGTCTTCCTTCAAACTGATCATGTTGAACCTTCGTCAACGCCTTCAATATCGGCCTCATCAACGCCGTAGCGCTGCCGGTAGGCCAGCACACGTTGATGCTCTGCAGCCAGGCCACCACCCCTGTGCTGCGCCAGATACTGCATCAAATCGGCCAGCTTCGCAATCGCACAAACCTTCAGGCCCAACTGCCGGCGCACGTATTGCACCGCGCTGTAGGGCACGTCCGCGCCGTCTTCGGTGGCCTTCTCCTGCCGGTCCAGCGCGATCACCACTGCGTGTGGCGTCGCCCCCGCCGCCTGAATGATGGCGATGGACTCGCGGGCTGCCGTGCCGGCCGACATCACATCGTCCACGATCAGCACCCGGCCTTTGAGCGGAGCCCCGACCAGCGTGCCGCCTTCGCCGTGGTCTTTGGCCTCCTTGCGGTTGTAGGCAAACGGCACGTTGCGCCCCAGCCGCGCCAGCTCTACCGCCAGCGCGGCACCCAGTGGAATGCCCTTGTAGGCGGGGCCAAAAATCATGTCGAATTCAATGCCGCTTTGCAACAGGCGTTGCGCGTAAAACTGCGCCAGTCGACCCAGCTTGGCACCATCGTCAAACAAACCCGCATTGAAAAAATAAGGGCTGATGCGTCCCGCCTTGGTTTTGAATTCGCCGAACTTGAGCACGCCACAATCCACCGAGAATTGCACAAATTCCTGCGCTAAAGTATCGGACTCTGTATTCGCCATCACAACCCCTGATTCCATTATTAATTCGATTCGAGATTAGGCGCGCCGTCGCAGACCGTGCTATGGCGCGGCAAGCCAGTGGAACGACGTATCGGATTGAAGTAAAAGTGGAATGCCATGGAGAACTCCTTGTTTAAATTAACCAGTCTTAACCTCAACGGCA